>CAZVIQ010000081.1:0-2520 GCA_964626795.1 uncultured Muribaculaceae bacterium | reverse complement strand
TATTTTTATTAATAAACAAAGTGGTAAAGATTTTGATAGAGAGCAATATAAATATATATCAGCAATATATTAAGCGTGATTTATCTGTAGATGAAATAAAAGATTTATTTGAACAAAATGTTGGACTTTTAAGTTTAGAAAAATGTAGTAATACTCTACACCATGTTTAACAATTTTTTTTCATAGAAATTATCTTGAATACAAAATAGACTTGCATTTTGATCTGTAATCTAATTCTTCCTTAAATTCTCTAGTAACAACAGTAAGAGAATCTTCGCCTAATTGAATATGTTTTCTGGAATATGATAATATGGTGCATTATCCACATTCATAATTAGGAATTTGTCATTATGTTTGATAATTCCTACACACCGATTATAGTAATTATAATCCTTCGTTTTAAATCTAACTTCTTGCTTCGTTTTCAGTATTTACTTTCTTATAAATATTTTCAAGATTGTTGAGAATATAATAGTAATAAGATAAATTTAATAGTTAGTAATTATATTTTAAACAAATAAATAAAAATTTTGAAGTTACTTGTATTTTACTTCACTAAAAAAGTATAATTTTTTTTTATACTTTTTCTTTTTGATTTAATTTATACAACTCATTAAAATAACTTTTTTGCTGAATTAATTCTTTATATGCTCCTTCTTCTACAATTTTTCCGTTTTTAATTACGTAGATGTTATCAACATCTTTTATTGTTTCTAGTCTGTGTGCAATAATGATCATAGTTTTATCAGTCAAGTTATTAACTATGTTCCTCATTACTTCTTTTTCAGTAATATTATCCATAGCTGATGTAGATTCATCTAATATTACAATTTTTGATTCATCAAAGAATAATCTTGCAAGAGCGACTCTTTGTCTTTCTCCTCCACTCATTTTTATTCCTTTTTCACCTAATTCTGTATCTAATCCCAATTCAAGCTTATCGTAAAATTTATTCAGGCATACTAGTTTTAAAACATTTAAAATTTTTTCATCACTTATATTTTTATCAAAAATTAAATTTTCTCTTAATGTACCGTCAAATATTGGAGCTTCTTGTGACACATAAGTTACAAAATCATAATAACTGTTTAAATTCAAATCATTCAATTCATTATCGTCTATATAAATATTTCCTTCTTGATATTTTATAAGTCCGATTATAAGTTTAATTATAGTGGATTTACCTGATCCGCTTTCTCCAACAAAAGCAACTGATGTAGTATCTTTAATTGTTAATGACAAATCTTTAATTACTTCTTTATTTTCATAAGAGAATGATACGTTTTTAAATTCAATTTTTCCTTTTAATGAATTTATAATTTTACCATTAACTAAAGATTTGTCATCTTTTGTATCTAGAAAATCAACGTATTTATTTACGGTTACTTTGTTTAGTTTATAATCAACGTATTCTACATTGAATATGGCGATAGGTTCATATGCTTTTCCCAATAACGAAATAACTGTTACTATTGCACCTACTGATAAATCAGACTTTAAAACAGCGTAAGATAATATTATAATTTGTAATATATTAACTATTAACGCAAAAAGTGTGAAAAACATTTCGTGTACAAGTTTGATTTTTGTTCTACCGTTAACAATGTTGCTTATTCCTTCTTTTGCTATTTTTATTTCAGTATCATATTTTTTATTTGTTCTAAAAACTACTAATTCCATAAATCCTCGTACTAAATGTTTATTCAAGAATTCTTGGTTAAATAGTATAGATTCTTTTATTTTATATAACTTTTTTAATATTAAATTAGATATTATTAGTACAATAACATATCCTGCAAATACAAATAACACTAATTCTTTTTTTACATTAAAAATAAATATTAAACTGAATAAGGCAGTTGGTAAAAGCCATCTAAATATCTTTAACCAAAAATCAACTAATATATCTCTAGAAGCTGCAGCGCCGTCCTCTATTTTTTGAGTTAGCTTCCCTGTTCCTAGATTTTGATATTCTAAATAATCAATTGTTTTCATTTTTTTTAATGATTGTAATTTAAAATCTAAATATAATTTATTTTTTACCTGTTGCTCAGGATAATTATCTATGTATCCTAAGATAGTTGAAATTACAAGTATAATCCCATATATAAATAGTGGAAAAATAGTAAGAGTTTTATATTGAAAGCTATCCAGTATTTTTTGATAATATGTTACAGCATATAAATTTAAAAAATTTATTAAGATACCAATAGTTATATAAAAAATTATCATTTTTAAGTTATTTTTTATAACTTCTTTAAATAATCGCATGATTTACTTCCTTTCTTTAGTGATTTTTATTAAAAAAGAACCTCCTTTCATGAACATACGACAAAGACAACCACAAGATAATTTGTGTATGTATTTGCCATTCATGAAAGAGATTCTCAACTCTTGTCATTATTTAAGCCTTAAAGACTTTCAATTTCTTTGGTAATGACACGCGAATGGACTAATTGAATCATTACAGGTAAAATTATAACTAAAATCAGCGATAATGTCAAATTTAGAGGGTTAAGC
>CAZVIQ010000080.1:0-2556 GCA_964626795.1 uncultured Muribaculaceae bacterium | reverse complement strand
AATTATCAATTTTCTTTTGTGCTTCATCTATTTTAGCAAGTCTTTCTAAAACATTTGCAAATGTCTTATTTGTTTTTTCAAAATTAACATCTAATCTTTCGTTAACTTTATCATTTATTTTAGTAAGTTTATTTTCTATTCTATCATTTAAAGTTTCAAAATCTTTTGTTAAAGCATGTGAAAAAGATAGTTTAAATTCTCCTATTTCTTTAGTTAAATTTGTTTCTATCTTACCAAGTCTTTCTGTTATATTACTTTCATTTATTCCTTTAAATAAACTTATTATCACTATAACAAGTATTAAAACTAAAATTCCTATAATTATGTATTCCATATTTTATACCTCACAATACTGTTTACTCACTGAATTATATCAATATTTAGTAAAAATATAAAGTACAACATAACTATTTTATTGAATTACATAGAAACACCAGAGGATGAAACATCATCAATTTTTGGATTTATTTGTGAATCATTAGCTTTTATCCATTTTTTAGCGATTGATAACATTTCATAGTCTACTCCACAGAATTGAACTAAATCATTATAATTAAAGCTAACATTTTTTAGCATTTCGCATAATTGATCATATTTTATATCAAAACCAAGATTGTTTATTATATATGTACCCATTCCATCACTTAAGTTACAAGAAATAGGACTAATCGAGGAAACTACAGGATATACAAGAAATCAAATATTTACTTTTTCAAGGTACTTGAATTTATTTAGAGATTAAAATTTATAAATATAAAATTACAAGAAAAATTGTATTTATAGATTTTATAGACACAAAAATGTATCAAAAATTGTATTTATAGATTTTATAGACACAAAAATGTATCAAAAATTGTGTTTATAGATTTAAAATAATTTTTTGAAAACATTGACACTATATAATTTTAAGTAAATATATATTATAATTATACCAGAGGTAGAAAAATATGAATTTAAAAGTTGATTCAAGGAAAGTAAAACCAGGAGACACATTCATTGCTATAAGAGGTGCTGCAGAAGATGGCCACAAATATATAGATGCAGCGATAAAAAATGGTGCGACTAAAATTATATGTGAATACGGAAACTATGATGTTGAAACAATAATAGTTCCTAACAGTAAAAAATATTTAGATAAAGAAATGGATAAGCTTTTTAAAAATTTATTAAAAGATATAAAAATGATTGGTGTTACAGGTACAAATGGTAAAACCACTTCTACTTTTTTTGTTTATGAACTTTTAAAACTGCTAGGTAATAACGCTTCACTTATTGGTACTACTGGATTTTATACATCTAAAGGTTTTGTTCCTTTAAACAATACTACACCAGGACAAATTGAATTATATGAACTTTTTTCAGAAGCAGTTAAGTATAATTCAAAATATATTGTTATGGAAATAAGTTCACATGCATTAGCTCAGGAAAGAGTAAAAGGGTTGTTTTTTGATATAGAGGGTTTTACAAATCTTACTCAAGACCATCTGGATTCTCACAAAACAATGGAAGGATATAAAAACAGTAAATTAAAAATATTAGATTTTTTAAAAAATGATGGCACTATTATTGTAAATAATGATGATAAATATTCAGATGAATTTAAAAGAAAAAGATATATTACATTTGGCACAAAAGAAAGCAATCTTACCATTTTAGATATTAAGCTTTTTGAAAAGCATTCTGAAGTGTTATTTAATTATAAAAATAATGAATATAGAGTAAAACTTAATTTTACATCAGACTTTAATATATATAACTATGTAATGGCATTTCTAATAGTTAATACATTAGGATTTAGTTCTGATGAGATTATAAATGTATCAGATAAATTAACTCTTCCTCCTGGAAGAAGCCAAGAAATCGGGGTTGGTGAAGCTCTTGCCGTAATAGACTTTGCACATTCACCGGATTCTTTAGAAAAAATTATTACTAACTATAAAAATATTAGGAAAGGAAAAGTAATAACAATAACAGGATGTGATGGAGACAGAGATAAAATTAAAAGACCTATAATGGCAAAGATAGCATGCGAAAAAAGTGATTATGTTATATTTACTCATGTTGATATTTTTAATGAAGATCCTGAAAGTATTAAATCCGATATGTTAAAAGCAGCAGATAAGGAAAAAAGTATATTTATAGATAATAGAAAAGAAGCAATTCTACATGGATTAAAAATGTTAAAATCTGGAGATACATTATTAATATTAGGTATGGGTCATGAAACTTATCAAACAGTTGGAAAAGAAAAAATACCTCATTCAGATTATGAAGAGGTAATAAAATTTATAAATAGTTAAATGTTAAACTTCTTTGTAATAACTTTACTTATTAAATACATTAAAAGTATTAAAAGTCCTATTTTTATTAAAACAATAGGATTTTTTATTGCTTCAACTAAACTATAACTAATATAACCCCAGAAGTAAACAAGTGTAACTTTTCCTATTATAAGCGCTGTTAAATATTTTTTAAAATCTATCTGTGAAAGTCCTGCAGCGATATTTATCATAAATGCCGGAGTAAACGGAATTGAAATTAAAACTGTTAAACTTC
>CAZVIQ010000079.1:0-2572 GCA_964626795.1 uncultured Muribaculaceae bacterium | reverse complement strand
CATTATTCTCTCTGTATTGACAAAATAGTACAAAATCTATATAATTATGATGTGAGAAGGGGCTATAAAGAATGGAAGAAAAATTATTTTTAACTCCAAATGACATTCTTGAAAAAGATTTTAAAATTGATGCAAGAGGATATAGACCACAAGAAGTTGATAAGTTTTTAGATATGGTGATAAGAGACTATACTGAATTTTTTTCAATCATTAAAAGATGTGATAATGAAATAAAAACATTAGAGTCAGAAAATGCTAAACTAAAGGCTGAACTTAGAAATTTAAAATCTAATATAGATATAGCTAGCTCAAACAAAGGTGTAACTAATGTCGATTTATTAAGAAGAATTAGTGAACTAGAAAAAATAGTTTATGGAGAATAATAATCTTTAGACAAACGCTGCATATACTTTTATGTAGAGGAAAGTCCATACTTGCACAGACTGTAATGTCTGTAGTGGTTGTGCTAAGGGAAAAAATAACCTTAGGTACTTCGGTAACGGCTCTGAATTAATCAAGAACTGATTATATTAGGTATAAAAGTGCCATAGAGACGAGTCTTTTTAGGAATAGAAAGAGTGGAACGTGGTAAACCCCGCAAGCAAGAAACCCAAATTTGGTAGGGGAATTCTCACGAAGGAAAAAAACTGAGTGAGGAAGCGAAAGCTAGATAAATGTTTGTCACCTTTTAGGTACAGAATATGGCTTATTAAGATTATTATTTTAATACGAAGGAGACTTATGAAAGACATAGGTGCAATGTTTAAGGAAAAAAGAGAAACTATTGGCATAAGCAAAGAAGAAATCTGCTTGGACTTAGAAATCACAGAAGCACAACTGATAAATTTAGAAGATGGAAATGCCAATGCATTTAAAGATATTTTTTTTCTAAAAGAACTGATTTTTAAATATTCTAAATATTTAGATATTGATTCAGAACTAGTAAATAGTGAATTCAATGATTTTATATTCAATCTGACTTCTAAAATACCTGTAGAAGAAATAGAAGAAAGAGTAAAAGAAATTAAAGAAGATGAAAGAGAGAATTGTCCTAAAAAAATTATTTCTCCATATACAAGACCGAGAGATATTAAAACAAAGAGAAGAACCTATTTAATTTATATTTTTTCATTTCTATTAATAATAACTCTTATCTTTTTGATAACTATACTTATAAAGTCAAGTTTGAATATATAAAAAGGAGGTCAATTTATGAATTTACCAAATAAAATAACAGTGTCTAGGATAGTACTATCAATAATAGTACTTGTAATACTAATGTTTCCATTTAACGAATTCAACATATCTTTTCCAACTATTTTAGTTTCAGGGAAAGTACTTGTTGATACCAAATATTTGCTTTCAGGAGTTCTGTTTCTAATTGCTGCTCTTACTGATTTTGTAGATGGATATATAGCAAGAAAGAATAATATGGTAACAGATTTAGGAAAGGTATTAGATGCCATAGCAGATAAAATGCTAGTGAATGGAGTTCTTATTATTTTAGCAGTTAATGGATTTATAAGTGTAATTATACCAGTTGTAATAATAATAAGAGATATAGCTGTAGATACTATAAAGATGGTTGTAGGAGAGAAGAAAGGCGCTGTAGCAGCAAGTAAACTTGGAAAAATAAAAACTGCATTAATGCTTACAGGTGTTACACTAATGTTTTTCTATAATTTACCATTTGAGTTATTAAATTTCAGAGTAGCTGATATACTTATAATACTTGCTACAATTATGTCAGTTATAAGTGGAGTAGACTACTATATTAAAAGTAAAGAAATAATAAAAGGATAGTGCTTAAAAAGCACTTTTATTTTGGTTGTAGTTATTTATAATATTTTGTTAATAACTATATTTTTGTACAAGATTTTTAAATTTTAATTATAAATTTTTAAAATTATTAAACATTATATGAAATTATAGTAATTTCTTTTTAAGCAGAAATTGGTATTTGAAAAATATCAAAAAGTGTTTTAATATGTATCTATAAGAAGAAAAAAGGTATTACAAACAAATGTTTGAAAAAATGTTGACAATTGAAAAAGAAACAGTTAAAATTATTATGTAAGGAGAATTAAAAATAATATGGTAAATAAACTAAACAAGGAAAAGGATAAAACATTAGAATCAGTATTAGCTGATATAGAAAAACAATTTGGTAAAGGTGCAATAATGAAACTTGGAGAAGAAGGACTTAAAAATATTGATGTAGTTTCTTCAGGCAGCATTACTTTAGATATTGCATTAGGTGTAGGTGGATATCCTAAAGGAAGAATAATAGAAATATATGGACCGGAATCAAGTGGTAAAACTACTTTTGCATTACACGCGATTGCTGAAGTTCAAAAAGAAGGTGGAAAGGCAGCATTTATTGATGCAGAACATGCACTTGATCCTATTTATGCTAAAAATTTAGGTGTTAATATAAATGAACTGTTATTAAGCCAGCCAGATACAGGAGAACAGGCATTGGAAATATGTGAAGCATTAGTAAGAAGTGAGGCAATTTCATTAATAGTAATAGATTCAGTAGCAGCTTTAGTACCTCAAGCTGAAATTGAAG
>CAZVIQ010000078.1:0-2685 GCA_964626795.1 uncultured Muribaculaceae bacterium | reverse complement strand
TCAGCAGAGCGTACATATTCTAATAATATATATTATGATAATGCAGCATAATTATTGACTTTGTCATATAATATGTTAAAATTATATAGTAAATTAATGAAAAGGATAACATTATTAAGTTAAATTTTTATAGAGAGTTAGTGTATGGTGAAAACTAATAAATTTTTTAATAATTACTACCTTGGAGAGAAGTTAATAGCTTCCGGATTAGTCCGTTATAATTAAATAAGTTAATCAAAGGATGGTACCGTGCATTACAGCACTCCTAGTATCATTCTTTTTTTTGGAGGAAATATGGAAAATATAAAAGAAAATGAAAAATTAAATGTTTTAAATCATAGTTGTGCTCACCTTTTAGCGCATGCTGTAAAACATTTATATCCAAGTGCAAAGTTTTGGGTAGGACCTGTAATAGAAGAAGGATTTTATTATGATATTGATTTAGGTGATGAAAAGATTAGTGAAGAAGATTTGCCTAAAATTGAAAAAGAAATGAAAAAAATAGTAAAAGATAATAAACTTATTAAAAGAGTAGAACTTTCTAAAGAAGAAGCACTTGATATGTTTAAAGATGACGAGTATAAAATTGATTTAATAAGTAGGATGGATGAAGAAAATACTATTATTTCTGCATACAAGCAAGAAGATTTTATAGACTTATGTCGTGGACCTCATGTGGAAAGTACAAAAGAGTTAAAATTCTTTAAGCTTTTAAAAGTTTCTGGTGCTTACTGGAAAGGTGATTCAAATAATAAAATGCTTCAGAGAGTATATGGTATCTGTTTTGAAACAGAAGAGCAATTAAACGCTCATTTAGATTTATTAGAAGAAGCTAAAAAACGTGATCATAAAAAATTAGGTAAAGAGCTTGAATTATTTATGATGAGTGACTACGGTCCTGGCTTTCCATTCTTTTTACCTAAAGGAATGATTGTAAGAAATGAACTTGAAAATTTCTGGTATGAAGAGCATTCAAAAGAAGGATATGAATTTATTAAAACACCAATAATGTTAAATAAAGAATTATGGGAATTATCAGGACACTGGTATACTTATAGAGAAAATATGTATACAAGTGAAATAGATGATAAAGTTTTTGCAATAAAACCCATGAACTGTCCTGGAGGAATACTTGTTTATAAAAATTCTCTACATTCTTATAAAGATTTACCTCTAAGATTGGGAGAACTAGGTCTTGTTCATAGACATGAAGCAAGTGGAGCGCTAAATGGACTATTTAGAGTTAGAACTTTTACTCAAGACGATGCTCATTTATATATGACAGAAGATCAGATAGAATCTGAAATTATAAGACTAATCAATTTTATTGATAGAATGTATTCTACTTTTGGACTAACTTATGATATAGAATTATCTACTAGGCCAGAAGAAAAATATATTGGAGATATTTCAGTTTGGGATAAATCAGAAAAAATATTAGAAGAAGCTTGTAATAAAGCAGGACATAAATGTAAAATAAATCCTGGTGATGGTGCATTCTATGGTCCTAAACTTGATTTTCATATAAAGGATTCTCTTGGCAGAGTATGGCAATGTGGTACTATACAGCTAGATATGAATTTACCTGAAAGATTTGAAATGACATATATAGATAAAGATGGTACTAAAAAAAGACCAATAATGATTCATAGAGTAATATATGGTTCAATAGAAAGATTCATAGGAATATTAATTGAACATTATGCTGGAGCATTCCCATTGTGGCTTTCTCCTGTTCAAGTAAATGTTATTCCAGTCAGTAACGAACATCATTTAGAATATTCTAACAATATAAAAGAATTATTAGAAGAAAATAAGATTAGAGTAACGTTAGACGAAAGAGAAGAGAAGCTTTCATATAAAATGCGTGAAAGTCAAACTAAAAAGATTCCTTATACTTTAATAATAGGTGACAAAGAAAAAGAAGACAATAATATAAGCTATAGATGCTATGGCAATCAGGAAACTAGTACTTTAAATATAAATGATTTCGTTAAACTGTTACTCGAAGAAATAAATAACAAAAAAAAGAAATAGTCTAGTTTTATTGATAAATTTTACAAAAACTTGACAACAGTACCCTTTTATGATATAATCTATACACGTAAGTTAAAGGGGGTTTAATTTATGAAACAAAGATTTATTTTAGATTATCTAGACGAAAATTATTTTAAAAAACTTGAAAGAAGCTTAAAAAAATATAACATGGTTGCTTATAAAAAGTTAATGTTTGATTTTTATCCAAAATTAAGAAGTGGTGAATTTGTTGGTGAGCTTAAGTCAATAAACAAACATGAACAGACTGAAACTTATGAATTAAAATTACCTACAGATAACTTATTTATAAAGGTATATGGAGAAGTAAAACTTCATTATACAGTTTATAGAGAAAAGAATACTGTTATGCTTAATACATTAGAACCAAAAGATATTTTAATGGATGGACACAAATCAGAATTGACAGCTTATAAAGGAATAATGATATCTAAAGCTAACGCTCAAAAGGAAATGTTTAAAATAGACTTACTATGTAGATTAGAAGGAAGAAACTAATTTTTCCTTCTTTTTATTGAGATTTTATTAAAAATATACTTGTTTTATAAATGTCTTTATGTTATTATTGTTTATGCGATGGACCTTTAGCTCAGTTGGTTAGAGCATCCGGCTCATAACCGGGCGGTCGTA
>CAZVIQ010000077.1:0-2699 GCA_964626795.1 uncultured Muribaculaceae bacterium | reverse complement strand
CCTGATCTTTAGCAAGCTGCATTTCTCTCATTAATTTTAAATCCGGGTTTTCAATAGTATTATACATAATATAAACGACTAGACCAAAAATTCCATTTGTAAGTAATATTTGTGGATTCGTATTTTGTATCACTGCGGTTATTATCAATAAAACTAATAAGGAAATTATTGGGAAATACCCTTTTTTAGTAACTTCTTTTATATGAGTAATTAAAAAAAACCCTATAACTAACATATACAATCCTGTTACTATAAATACTACGTTAACGCTAGGTCCAAATGTATATTTTGCATTATTAACATTATTAAAATAAATTGGTAATAATAAAATAGCAATTGAACATATAAAGTTAAAAATTAAAAAACCATAGTAAAGTTTTTGATATTTTTTGATATTTTCCGCATCACTTTTTTCATTATTAAACATTGTAATAGAAAAAGTATAATCTATAAATCTTGATAACCACAGCAATATAAAAATTAAAAATAGTTTCTGTATAATTGTTCCAATCATAGGAATGTTTTCAGTAAAAACAATTAAAAGTTCTGTTGTCATTGAAAGTATAGTTAATATTAGTATTCTTTTAAAAATTCTGTTTTCTAATTTATCTACTTTTCTTTTGATTAAAAATAAAATCATTGTAATTATTGTATATATCAAACCCGATATAGTTAAAAATATTGTACCACTTGCAACCATGTAAATAGCCCTCACATTCTAAAAATATTATAACATAAAAAAAACAACAGGTATGTCATTTTTTATAATATTATCATTTTTTTTGTGGGATTATTAGCATATTTATCTTTTACAATCTTATTTCCCATTTGTTCTAACATAAGAAAGTCTCGCTTATTATTTGGTGTATAAGGCATCTTATCTACCACTTCAAAATATGAAGGAACTTCATAATCTGGTAACTCTTCATAGCATGTTTCTCTGATTTGTTCTTTTAAATCTTCAAAATTTAAACTTTTATTATCAACAACTACAAAAGCCATAGGTACACTTAATGATTTTTCGTCATCAACACCAACCACTACACATTCTTTAACAAAAGGTAAGGTACTTATAACTTCTTCTATTGTATCTGGACTTATTTTAAAACCTTCTTTCTTGATTAAACGTCTGCTTCTTCCTACTGGGATAATGTAACCATCTTGATCGCTATAACATAAGTCTCCTGATTTCACCCATTTTTTGTTGTCCTCATCACTCACTTTAATTTTACTTGTTTCTTCAGGATTATTCAGATATTCAATAAATAAATTATCAGATGAAATATATAATTCTCCAATACTGAAAGGTGGAAGTATTTTTTCAGTCTCAGGATCAACTATTTTTGTATCAACACCATGCATTGGTAATCCAATACTTCCAGGTCTGTTTGCATACATCGGCGATACAATAACCGCTCCTAGACACTCGTTATTTCCATACCCATTAACAATAACTGTATCAAATTCTTGCTGCATGGCAATAAGTTCTTCAGAACCTATTTTATCTCCACCCGAAACAAATGCTTTAGCTCTGTCTATTCCAGCTAAAACTCTTTGTAATTCTTTTAATTTGTGATTTAGTTCTTTTTTTGCTTCTTTTGAATTATCAGTTTCTAAAGTTTCTATATCGTTTCTCAATTCATTTAATTTAGTATAAATATATCTATAATGTAATGGAGCGGCTAAAGAAATATCAAATTTACCTAAATCATCATAAACTGTATTTTCAGAAACATAAGGATTCATTTCCGCCTTCATTGTAAATGCTAAGCTAGCATAAATAGAATTGGCTAATCCATAAATTATAAATGGCGGTACAGATATATGCATGGTATTTCCTTTGTAAAAAGGTAAATCTGAATAAGCCATTTTTTGAACAGCTGAATTAAAATTATATTCAGTGTGAACTATTTGTTTTGCTTTTCCTGTACTCCCACTAGATTGAACGATTAATGATGGTTTATCTTTTTCAAAAAGAGCTGGAATAACATTAGATCCATTTTTACCACTATCTAAAAAATCTGCAAACTTAACAAATCGTTTATCCTCTGGAACAATTATTTTTTTACCTTCATTTTTATCTTTTAAAGTTGCTAATAATTTTACTACTGGTGATAAATAATCCTTAGGAGAACTGACTATTACTTCTTTTATATCAGTTTCATTGATAATAGATTCTATTAAAGGAAGTACATCTTCAAATACTACTACTGTTTTACAATCTCTATTATTAATATATTTTATTAAATCTTTCCCTTTGGTTCTTAAATCTATCCAAGACATTGTTGCACCGATTTTACTTAACGACAATAAGCATTGTTGCACAATCGGCATATTAATAGTAAAAATAGAAACAGTATCACCTTCACGAATACCAGCGTTATAAAATGATTGTGCCAATTTATCTGAAGATATCATTAAATATCTATATGAAATTGTATTACCTTGAAATCCAACAGCATATAAATCCAAATCGTTTTTAGACTCATTACTCACTAACGAATACATAGTTTGATTTAAATCAAATTCTTTTATTGGATTTTTTCTGTGATATTTTGAACTTGTCGGTTCCATATTATCCCCCTTTTTAAATTGCACATATTATATCGTGGTTTTTACTTTTTGTCAAAAAAATCATCAGCAAAGGTCGCGTTTCCCAACCACGGGTAAATAAAAAAAAGTGATTAATATCATAAAAT
>CAZVIQ010000076.1:0-2702 GCA_964626795.1 uncultured Muribaculaceae bacterium | reverse complement strand
TTTACTATATAAAGAAATTGAAATTATTAAACCTAAAAAAATAATTTGTTTTGGTAATCAGGTTAGTTCAATATTCTTAGGAGAAAATATCAATGTTTCTAAATGTAGAAAACAAATTTATAAAAAAGATGTTTCAAATATAATTTATGATGTTTATCCTGTGTTTTATCCTGTCGGAAATGGAATGATGAATATTGATAAGGCAATAGAAGATTTAAAATATATATTAAATAAAAGCTTAGTAAATAATTAAATACTGTCTTAAATAACTATATCATAATTATTTTTTTACATATTATATTATTAAATAAAAATATTAAAATATTTTTATTTAAAATAGGAGATTATAATATGAAGACTATTAAAGATTTATATGATATAGCTAAAAATATAAACGAAAAAGATCCTGCATGTGGTAATATCTTTTATGCGATCTTATTATATCAGGGATTTCATATTTTATTATTTCATAAATTAGCGCACTTTTTTTATAAAATACATTTCAAATTTCTTGCTAGGTTTGTATCTCAGATAGGTAGATTTATAACAGGAATTGAAATACATCCTGGTGCTAAAATAGGTAAAAGATTATTTATAGATCATGGAATGGGAATTGTTATTGGAGAAACTGCTGAAATTGGAGATGATTGCTTAATTTATCATGGTGCTACTTTGGGAGGAACTGGTAAAGATAAAAATAAAAGACATCCTACATTAGGTAATGGTGTTATTGTCGGCGCTGGTGCTAAAATACTAGGGCCTATAATAATAGGAAACAATGTAAAAATTGGAGCAAATTCAGTTGTATTGAAAGAAGTACCTGATAATAGTACTGTTGTAGGTGTACCAGGTAAAATAATTCAAAAACAGATTATAAATTGAGAAAAAATTTTAAAAATAGAAATAGATTCTCTTTTTAAATGTATTAATTTAAAGCATTATAAAGAGTTAAAAAGCAATAATTGTAAGGCCCCTTAAATTGACATTATATGCAAAAAAATGTTAGAATTACTAACAAATAAGAAGGTGATCAGGAATGACAATTTTAGATGTAAACAAATTAGCAAAAAGCTTTGGATATGGTCAACTTTTTAAAGATCTTTCATTTTCACTTAATGAGGGCGAATCTATTTCAATTGTTGGTGCAAATGGTTGTGGAAAATCAACAATTTTAAAAATAATTGCCGGTCTTGAGGGAGCTGATAAAGGTAGTGTAAACATCAAAAAAAATGCTAAGGTAGCGTATTTAGATCAGACAAGTTCAAGTGTTAAAGATGATAGATTAGTTTACGAAATTCTTAAAGATTCATTTGGAGAACTTAATACAATTGAAAAACAGTTAACTGAGATGCAATCGATATTAGAGTCAAATGTAGAAGAAATTAATTATACTACTATACTTGAAAAATATTGTAAGTTAATTGAAGTCTTTTCTACGGCTGGTGGCTATGATATGGATATGAATATTAATACAGTTATATATGGGTTGAATCTAGATAAAAATTTATTGGGTAAAAAATATAATGATTTAAGCGGTGGAGAAAAAACACTTATACAATTGGCTAAAACATTAATTATTAAACCAGATTTAATTTTACTTGATGAGCCAACAAATCACTTAGATATAAAGAGAATAGAGTGGTTGGAAGAATATATAAAATCATTTAAGGGAGCTTCTGTTATTGTATCGCATGATAGATATTTTTTAGATAGAATGTCTAGTAAAATTTTAGCTATAGATGATGGCGTAGGAAAAGTATATTCAACAAACTACTCTGGATATTTATGTGAAAGACAACGAGATTTTGAAAAACAAATGGCTGAATATAAAGAACAGCAACTTACCATGGAAAAATTGAAGCAACAAAGAGACCACTTTGCTCAACTTGGAATGGGTAGAAACAGTTCTACTCTAACTAAACAAGCAAGCGTACTGGGAGAACGACTAGCCAGAATGCAAGAAAATGCAATTAAAAAGCCTAAAGAAAAGAAATCACTTAACGTTGGATTTGCTGAAGATCGTAAATCTAGTAAAAAAATAATAATCACCGAAGGATTAACCATCACAACTCCTGATGGAAATATAATTCTTAATGGAATAGATTTAGATATTTGTGCAGGAGAAAGAGTAGCTATTCTTGGTGCAAATGGAACTGGTAAATCTACATTTGTAAAAACAATAATGGGGGTTCAGGATTTACCTGTTCAAGGGAAATGGATAGTTGGACTAGGAGTTAAAATAGGTTATTTACCACAAATCATTGATTTTCCAAACGGAGAAGAGCAATTATTAGAATATTTTAGTAAAGCAGTTTGCTTAGGTGAACAAAAAGTGAGACAAATATTAGCTGGCTTTCAATTTTACAGCGACGATGTTAATAAAAGAGTAAAAAATCTTTCGGGTGGTGAAAGAATGCGTGTTAAACTTGCAGAACTTCTGCAACAACAAATTAATACTTTGATTTTTGACGAACCAACTAATCACATTGATATTCCTACAAAAGAGGTATTAGAAGAATCATTAGAGGATTTTGGAGGAACTCTTATATTTATTAGTCACGATAGATACTTTATTAATAAATTTGCGGATAAAATAATTGAATTTGAAGATGGTAAAGCCACTATATATTTAGGTAATTATGATGATTATAAAGAAAGAAAACAAATTTTATCTAAAGTACAATGATTAAATTGTAATAAAA
>CAZVIQ010000075.1:0-2977 GCA_964626795.1 uncultured Muribaculaceae bacterium | reverse complement strand
TTATAATATATTATATCATATTTTTGCTAGATAAATTGCGTATAACTTTAATATTGGTCGCGTTTCCCAACCACGGGTAAATAAAAAAAAGTGATTAATATCATAAAATGATAAAAAATGTTATAATATAAAAAGAGAAGATGATAAATATGAAAGAATATAAACAATATGGAGTTTATGGTTTAATAATTGAAGATGGTAAAATACTTTTAATAAAAAAGTTTGGCGGACCTTATGATAAAAAATTAGATTTGCCAGGTGGAACGATTGAATTTTAGTGCTGGATTATCTGCAAATAGATGATCTATATCTGGTCGTTCATAAAAGGTATAATTGTAATAAAATTTACCACTATTATCCTTATAACCAAATAACCATATTGTTTTAATTCATCTAAAGCTCTTTTAATGGCAGTTTTTTGTTCTAAACATATTTTAGTAAGTCCATTTACTGAAAAAGACTAACTATCATTTAAACTTAAGATAAGTGATAATAAACCTTTGGCTTTTAATGATAAGTTCTTATCTTGAAAAAGATAATTGTCTATTTTAGTACAATTACTAATTTTGTTATATCTGATAATCGGCATATTAATCACTTCCTTTATTTTCATTATCTAATTTACCACCTTTACAATATGAAAAAAGCCCATAATATCAAATTATGGACTTTACTATGTAATCTCACACAAGAGTGTGAGATTCAACCTCAATGGAGCGCTTGAACAGCAGGTTACGAACTAGATATTAACTTTCTAAAACTATTTTATCATAAAAATCATTAAAATAATAAAAGTTTTGCTAATACTTTAATATGATTAGAATTTTTAATATATCCTTATTATTTTAGTCTATTTTGTTTTATTAGGATAGTTCAATATAAAGTCTAATTCTAATTCATTACTTATAATTAATCACCAATTATCTAAAACTACAGATTTAGACACTTCTCTTATTTTTATATTTATTAAGAAAATTGAAATAATTGCAGTGTAAATATATTGTGAACGCGATATATATAATCAATAATTTTTTGCTTATTTTTTATTATGATATAATATTATTAATTGGAGAGATTTATATGGGAAAAATATCCAACATGTTATATATGGTTGATCTACTTAATACTGGTAATATTTATACTTTGAAGGAATTATCTGAAAAAATAGGTGTAACTGAAAGAATGGTAAGATATTATAAAAATGAAATATGTGATAATGGAATTGCTATTGAATCATTTAAAGGACCAAATGGCGGATATTTTATGATAGATAGTATTAAGAATTATATAAATATAAATAAATATGATATTCAGTTATTAGATAATATTAATAAATTTTTATTAAAAAATAATTTTGAGTATAAGGATAAATATGAAGATTTTTTAGATAAAGCGAAGAAAATGTATTCAATTTATGAAGATAAAAGTAAATATATTTCAAATATTGCTATTGAATCACCAGGCGAAATAGAAAAAATAATAGAATCATCTATAGGAAAAAATGAAAAAATAGAGATTATTTATAATACTGTCAATGGAGAACAATCAAAGAGAGCGATTCATCCATTAAATTTATTCAAATATAAAAATAATTACTATGTAACTGCTTTTTGTGAACTAAGAAATGATATTCGCCATTTTGAGATAAAAAGAATTATTAATATAAAATAAAAAAGACCAAATATTTCAAATTGATGTGCTATAATTTTTTCAAGGGAGAAAGATTGATATGATTGATGTTTTTACTTATATTGATTTAGATGGGGTTATACTCGATTCAGAAGAAAGAATGTTAGAAAGAAAAGACAATGCTGGTTTTCATAATCATAAAGATGAAAAAGAATTTGATGATTATTTTTATTATACTAACATATATCAAGAAGAATGGGATTATATAATTAGAGAAGCTAACTCAATAAATAATTCAGTTGAAATAATTCGAAAACTTGAATCTTTAAAAATGAAAATTGCAATTTTGACAAAAATACATACTTTGAATGAGATGAAAGTTAAAGTTGAGGACTTAAGAGAACATAGAAAAATATTTTGTCCTGTAATTTTTGTCCCACCAGGTGTAAAGAAACACAATGTTGTTACACCAAATGGACAAATCCTTGTTGATGATTCACAAAAGAATATTAGATTATGGAATGAAAATGGTGGAAAAGGATTAGTTTTTGATAAGAATCTTTCAGACAACACAAATGACACAGTCAAAAGCTTAGAATTCTTGTTAAAAATGTGAAGTATATGAAAAATGAATTATATTTTAATTTTAAAGAATCACTTGAACAAAAATATAATGCGGTCTGTTTTGATATTGATGGAACATTAACAGAGGAAAATTCAAAAAAATTGATGATAGAGCTGTTAAAATGATCATTGAACTCCTTAAGAAAAAAGTACCAGTAGTTTTTATAACAGGACGCGGTGAAACTGGACTTAATGATCTAAAAAATAATATACATGACTCAATTGTTAATTCAATTGGATTAACTGAAAATGATATTAAAAGGATTTATGTATTAACAAATGATGGAGCCAGACTTTTTTATAGTAATGGTATTTTATATAAAGAATTTTTATCACAAGATACTTATATAACTACAAAGAATGAGTTAGAACAATTAAGAAAAGTGGATGAATTAATTAAAAATATAAATAGCAATTATTTCGATATAACATATTCAAGAGATTTAAAAACTAATATAATTATAAATATCAGATTAGTTTTCAAAACAAAAGATTCTAATATTATTGAGGGAATATATAATATTCTCGGGGAAAATATTGCCATTAATAAATTTGAAGGAATGCATTTAACTAGAGGAATATATAAAGACAAATATGTTCTTCAAATTGGTACAGCTACTAAAGATAAAGCTATTGAAAGAGTCGAAAAAATAATAGGTGTCCCAAAAAATTCAATGATGAGAATAGGTGATTGTGGAGATATTCATGGGAATGACTATTTAAT
>CAZVIQ010000074.1:0-3013 GCA_964626795.1 uncultured Muribaculaceae bacterium | reverse complement strand
TTAAATATCAGAAACTATTAATAGTGATATAAAAATGAAAGATAATTTAAAAAAATATAAACAGAAAAGAAATTTTAATAAAACAGAAGAACCTAAAGGAAAAAGTAAAAAAAGCACAAAGGTTCTTAAATTTGTCGTGCAGCATCATTTAGCAAGTAGAGATCACTACGATTTTCGTTTAGAATGGAAAGGAACATTAAAAAGTTGGGCTGTACCTAAAGGTCCATCTTATAATCCTGAAGATAAAAGACTTGCCGTTCAAGTTGAAGATCATCCTTTTGATTATCGAAATTTTGAAGGAATTATTCCTAAAGGAGAGTACGGTGGTGGAATCGTTATGATTTGGGATGAAGGAAACTGGGAACCTATAAACGATATTGATAAAGGATTTCGTGAAGGTTCTTTAAAATTTACTTTAAAAGGAAAAAGACTTAAAGGAAATTGGGCTTTAGTTCATATGAAAGAAGATAATTGGCTTATTATTAAAGAAAAAGATGAATACAGTAAAAATGAAGTTTATATTGATAAATTTGATAGAAGCATTAGAACAGGACGCACTATGGAAGAAATAGAAAAAGGTAAAATAAAAAATAAAATAAAAAAAACCACTTCCAAAGATAATAAATGTGTTATTGAAAAAATTAAAATATCTAACCCGGATAAAATATTATTTGATGTACCAAAGATTACTAAAAGGGACTTAATATTATATTACACAAAAGTATATCCTCGTATGAAATCATATTTAGATAACAGACTTATAAGTACTATAAGATGTCCTGATGGTACTAAAGGAGAATGCTTTTTTAAAAAACATTTAGATGCAAAGAATAAAGGATTTGGGAAAGTTAACATTCCTAGTGAAAGTGATAGAAAAGAAGACTATTATTATATAAAGGATATATCCGGACTTGTTTCAGAAGTACAAATGAATGCAATTGAATTTCATATATGGGGAAGCAGTACTAAAACATTAAATAAACCTGATATGATGGTATTTGATTTAGATCCTGATGAAGGTATGGGGTTAAAACAGATTAGAGAGGGAGTAAGAGATTTAAAAAGTATACTTGATGAGTTATCTCTTACTTCATTTCTTAAAACAAGTGGAGGAAAAGGATATCATGTAGTAGTGCCTATGAAACCTTTAACAAGCTGGACAAAATTTAGAGAGTTTGCTAAAAATATCGCAAAATTAATGGAAGCAAAATGGCCAGATAAATATGTTTCTAATGTTAGAAAGATAAATAGAAAGAATAAAATATTTGTTGATTGGATTAGAAATAACAAAAGTGCAACTAGTGTAGCGCCTTACTCAGTAAGAATCAGAGAAGGTGCACCAGTATCAATGCCTATTTCCTGGAATGAACTTGATAAAATTAAACCTAATGAAATAACTATTGAAGAAGCAATAAAAAGACTACGCAGAAAAGATCCTTGGGAAAAGTTTTTTGACATTGATCAGCAACTTAATAAATAATAAAATTTTATTATTAAAGTTTAATAAGTATATAAAATGTAAAATATAATAAATTTTAATATTTACTTAAGCTTTAAAATGTTATAATTAAGATAGGTGAAAATTTAAATGAAAGTAGTAGGTAAGAAAATAATTGTTACTGGAGCAGGATCTGGTATTGGTAAGGAATTAACTATTCAATTGCTTCGCGCAGGATCTACTGTAATAGCACTCGATATTAATAAAGAAAATCTAGAAAATTTAAAAAAAGAGATAAATAAAGAAAGTCTTTATATTTATCCTATTGATGTTAGAGACGCAAAAGCACTTGCAATATTTAAAGAAGAATACTTTAAAATGCATGAAACAATAGATATATTAATAAATAATGCAGGTATTATACAACCATTTGAGAACGTTGAAAAACTTGATGATGAAACAATTAATAGAGTAATGGAAGTTAACTTTTATGGTCCGCTAAATTTAACAAGATTGTTTTTGCCACAAATGTTAGGAAGACCTGAAGCACATATAGTTAATATTTCAAGCATGGGAGGATTCTTTCCGTTTCCGGGGCAAACAATATATGGAGCTTCAAAAGCAGCATTAAAACTATTTACAGAAGGATTATATGCAGAACTGTTAGGTACAAATGTTCATGTTACATTAGTGTTTCCAGGAGCAATTGCTACTAATATAGCAAGTAATTCAAACATAAAGACAGAAAAAAGTGAAAGCGATTCAAAGTTTAAGATGCTTTCAGCAGCAGTAGCTGCAGATGAAATAATTTTTGGAATAGAAAAAAATAAATTTCAACTTTATGTAGGAAGTGATTCAAAATTCATGAATTTTATTTATAAGATAAACCCTAAGGCTGCTATAAAATATATAAAATCTAAAATGAAGAATATGTAATATTTAAACGAATTGAGTTCGTTTTTTCTTTTTTATATAGTATAATAAAGTTGAAATTAAGTGATATATTTATAAAATTAGAATCAATGCTCAATAGAAGCTTTTTAAAACTTATAATAGTTAAAGGCAAACTTGAAATAAACGATGAGAAAAAAATAATATATAATATTGTAAGAGGAGTTTTATGAAAGAATTAAATAATTATCCTGTAGAATTGAAAAAATTAAAAAAACTTGATAAAAATAGCAAAGAATATAAAAAATGTTTTAAATATCTTAGGAAAAAAGTAGATGTTACTTTAGTAAATAATTTACTAAATGCTAAAGAAGGTGAAAAGGCGTTTGAATTTAGAAAGAAATATTTTAGAAGTTTTTTTCTTTCAATTATCTTTTTGTTTTTATTATTAGCTTTGTATTTTTTTGGAAGCGACATAACAAACTTAGAAGATTATTCAAAAATTGAATTGTTTTGTTTTTTCTTATATTTAATAGGAATTTTACTTTTTGCATATTTATCAATATATAATTCTAACAAAGTAACTAAAACTAGAGACGAATATTTAACATATTTAATAGAAAATACAAAACGCAAATAGTATAATCAAAATATATTTAGTTAATTATTTTTATGAAGAGATAA
>CAZVIQ010000073.1:0-3093 GCA_964626795.1 uncultured Muribaculaceae bacterium | reverse complement strand
GAACTTAAAATATTAGATATTGAATTATTTACTGATAGATATGCTGCAGCAGTGGCTAAAGGAAATAAAGAACTTTTAGAAGAAATAAATAGCATTTTAAATGATCTTATTAATGAGGGTAAAATAGAAGAATATATAATAAATCATACGAAATAGGAGTTTAAAATGAATGGTATTTATAAAACATTAATTTATGACCAAAGATATTTATTCATATTAGAAGGTTTAAAAAACACACTTATAATTACTATAGGCGCTACTTTAATTGGAATTATACTTGGAATGATAGTTTCTTTAATTAAAAATAATTATAAAGAAAATAAAAAATTTAAATTTTTAAATACTTTATGTAATTTATATGTTTCTATAATAAGAGGAACACCAGTTCTTTTACAACTAATGATAATTTATTATGTAATTTTTAAAACTTCAAATATAAATATATTAATTATAGGTATTTTATCGTTTGGTATAAATTCAGGAGCTTATGTATCAGAAATATTTAGATCAGGTATAGAATCGATTGATAAAGGACAAATGGAAGCAGGAAAAAGTCTTGGTTTAAATTATTTTCAAACAATGAGATATATAATACTTCCACAAGCGATAAGAAACGCGTCACCTGCACTTGGTAATGAATTTGTAACCCTTATTAAAGAAACTTCTGTTGCAGGTTATATTGGAATAAGGGATTTAACTAAAGCAGGGGATATTATAGCATCTAGAACTTATGATTATTTTTTACCTCTTATAATAACAGCAATAATATATTTAATACTTACTTTAGGAATAACAAAACTTATAAAAAAGTTTGAAAAGGAGAATAGGTAATGTTAAAAATAATTGATGTTACTAAAAGATTTAATGACAAAACCGCGCTTGATAAAATAAATCTTGAAGTACAAAAAGGAGAGAGAATTGTAGTAATAGGACCTAGTGGATGTGGTAAGTCTACTTTACTTAGATGTATAAATGGTCTTGAAGTACCTGAAAAAGGTGATATAATATATAATGATAGGAGTATAAGAGAATACGAAGGAAATGTGTTTAGTCAAAAGATAGGAATGGTATTTCAAAACTTTAATTTATTTAACCATTTAACAGTTGAAGAAAACATAACCTTATCTCCTGTAAAACTTAAAATACTAACTAAAGTTGAAGCAGGAAAGAAAGCAAGAAAACTACTTGATTCAATAAAAATACTTGATAAGCTTGAAGAATATCCATCAAACCTATCGGGTGGTGAAAAACAGAGAGTCGCAATAATAAGAAGCTTAATGCTATCGCCAGAATTAATGCTTTTCGATGAACCAACGAGTGCTCTTGACCCTGAAATGATAAATGAAGTTTTAGAACTTATGAAAAGAATTGCTGATAATGGAATGACAATGATAGTCGTAAGTCATGAAATGTTATTTGCAAAAGAGTTTGCTACTAAAGTAGTATTTATGGATGAAGGAAAAATTATTGAAAAAGGTACACCTAATGAAATATTTAATCATCCAAAAAGTGAGAGACTGAAAAGTTTCTTGGATAAAATAGGTCCTAATTAAATTTAAATATATAGGAAAACAAAGGAGAAGAATATGAAAATTAATGTTAATAGTGAAATCAAACCACTTAAGAAAGTTTTGCTTCATAGACCAGGTAATGAACTCTTAAATCTAACACCTGATTCTTTAACAAGACTTTTATTTGATGATATTCCGTATTTGAAAACAGCACAGGAAGAACATGACGAATTTGCAAGATTATTAAGGGAAAACGGAGTAGAGGTTGTTTATGTTGAAGATCTGATGGCAGAAACATTAGATGCTAATCCAGAAATCAAAGAGAAATTCATTAAACAATTTATCTTAGAAGCAGGTATAGTAACACCTAAATATAAGCAAGTCGTATTTGAGTTTTTAAAAGGTTATAGTGATAATAAAGAACTTGTACTTAAAACAATGGAAGGTATTAATATAAATGAGCTTCACGCAATGGAAAGAGATATAGACCATTCACTAGTTGATTTAGTAACAGAAGAAAGCAAGTTTTTAGCTGATCCTATGCCAAACTTAGTTTTCACAAGAGATCCTTTTGCTTCTATTGGTGATGGAGTAAGTTTAAATAAAATGTATGCAGTAACAAGAAACAGAGAAACAATATTTGCTGAATATATATTTAACTACCATCCTGAATATAGAGGAAATATTAATAAATACTATGATAGATATAATCCTTATCATATAGAAGGTGGAGATATACTTGTTTTAAATGAAACTACTTTAGCAGTAGGAATATCACAAAGAACACAAGCTGAATCTATAGAAGCTTTAGCAAATAATTTGTTTAATTCTGAAACTTCTAAAATAAATACAGTGCTTGCAATCAGCATTCCAAATTGCAGAGCATTTATGCATTTAGATACAGTGTTTACACAAATTGATTATGATAAATTCACTTATCATCCTGGAATAATGGAAACTTTAGAGGTATTTGAACTTACTCCAAATAAAGATGAAAACAGAGATGAGGAAGATACGATAAATGTTATTAAAATGAATGATAGTCTAGAAAATATACTTGAAAAATATCTTGGCAAAAATATTACTTTAATTCCTTGTGGAGCAGAAGACAGAATTATATCTGAAAGAGAACAGTGGAATGACGCATCAAATACCTTATGTATTTCTCCAGGAGTAGTAATAGTTTATGATCGTAATAATATAACTAATGCTATATTAAAAAGAGAAGGTATAAAAGTTCTTGAAATGCCAGGAAGTGAGTTATCAAGAGGTAGAGGTGGACCTAGATGTATGAGTATGCCTTTATATAGAGAGGACTAAATATGAATTTAAAAGGTAGGAACTTTCTAAAACTTCTTGATTATTCAGAAGAGGAAATAAGACATTTATTAGATTTATCAAAAAAATTTAAAAATATGAAAAAGAATAACATTCCTCATAAATATCTTGAAGGAAAAAATATAGCATTATTATTTGAAAAAACTTCCACTAGAACAAGATGTTCGTTTGAAGTTGCGGGGTTTGATTTAGGAATGAATGTTACATATCTTGATTCGGCAAGTAGTCAGATGGGTAAAAAAGA
>CAZVIQ010000072.1:0-3200 GCA_964626795.1 uncultured Muribaculaceae bacterium | reverse complement strand
GCTTAACCGTGCTCCTACACTTCACAGACTTGGTATTCAAGCTTTTGAACCTAAGCTTGTTGATGGAAAGGCATTAAGACTTCATCCACTTGTTTGTACAGCATTTAATGCTGACTTTGACGGTGATCAGATGGCAGTTCATGTTCCTTTATCAGAAGAAGCAAAAGCAGAAGCAAGAATACTTATGCTAGGTGCAGGAAATATCCTTAGTCCTAAAGATGGAAAGCCAATTGTAACTCCATCTCAGGATATGGTTCTTGGTAACTTCTATTTAACTAGAGAAAAAGCTGGACTTCCAAATGAAGGTAAAGCTTATAAAAATTCAAATGAAGTATTGATGGCATATGAAAGAAGAGATATAACTCTGCATACAAGAGTTTGTCTGCTAGCAAAAAGCTTTAAATATAAAGTATTTACTGATAGTCAGAAAGAAAAATATCTTGTAACTACTGCAGGTAAGATAATATTTAATGAAATACTTCCAGATACTTATCCTTTTATAAATGAAGCTAGCAGAGAGAATATAGAAAATATAACTCCTGATAAATTCTTTATAGAAAAAGGAAAAAATCTTGTTGAAGAAGTTGCAAAAATGCCTATAATTAAAGCATTCCAAAAGAATGATTTAGAAAAGATTATAGCGCAGATATTTAAAAGATTTAAAACTACTGAAACAAGTATTATGCTTGATAAACTTAAAAATTTAGGTTTCAAATATTCAACTACAGCAGGTACTACCATTTCTCTAAGTGATGTACTTGTAAGTGAAAAGAAACCTGAAATTATAGCAGAAACAAAGAAAACAGTAGAACAGATAAATAAACAATATAAACGTGGCTTAATAACAGAAGATGAAAGATATGCTAAAGTTGTAAAACTTTGGATGGATGCAAGAGATCAGGTTCAGGAAGATTTAGGTAATCGTGCAGAAGAGACACTTGATAATCCACTTTCAATGATTCTTATGTCAAAAGCACGTGGTAGTAAAACACAATTAGTTCAACTTTCAGGTATGCGTGGAATAATGAGTAAACCGAATGGAGAACCAGTTGAAATACCAATTCTAGCTTCATTTAAAGAAGGACTTGATGTTCAAGAATTCTTCTTATCTACTCACGGATCTAGAAAAGGAACTGCAGATACAGCACTTAAAACAGCAGATGCTGGATACTTAACAAGAAGACTTGTAGATGTTGTTCAGGATTTAATAATCAGAGAAGAAGACTGTGGAACTATTCAAGGACTTGAAGTAACTGACTTTGTAGATGAAAAAAGTGGAAGTAAAATTGAAGCCTTGGAAGAAAGAATTCTCGGAAGATTTACTAATCAGAAAATTCTACATCCTACTACTAAAGAAGTAATACTTGAAAAAGGTGAATTAATTACTGAAAATATAGTTGATAAAATATTAAAAGCAGGCATTAAAAAACTTGAAATCAGAAGTATTCTTACTTGTAAGACACAAAATGGAGTATGTCAGAAATGTTATGGTAGAAACCTTGCAACTGGTAATGTAGTTGAAATAGGTGAAGCTGTGGGTATTATGGCTGCTCAAAGTATCGGTGAACCTGGTACTCAGCTTACAATGAGAACTTTCCATACTGGTGGTGTAGCTGGTGGAGGAGATATTACTTTAGGACTTCCAAGAGTAGAAGAACTATTTGAAGCAAGAACTCCAAAAGCAAAAGCAACTATCGCTGAGATAAATGGTAAAGTTACTAAGATTGATGAAGAAAAAGGTAAATATAAAATATATATTACAAATGATATAGAAGTAAGAGAACATATTACTTTATATAACTCTAAACTTAGAGTTGAAAAGGGTGATGAAGTAATAGCAGGTCAGGCACTTACTGAAGGAAGTGTAGCACCTAAAGAATTACTTGCTGTAACAGATCCTTTAACTTCAGAAGAATATATACTTAAAGAAATACAGAAAGTTTATAAATCTCAAGGTGTTGATGTTAATGATAAACACATTGAAGCTGTTGTAAAAAGAATGATTAATAAGATTAAAATAGTTAATCCGGGAGATACAAATCTTTATGAAGGCGCAAGTATTACAATAAGAGAATTTACTGAGGCTAACAAACCTCTAATTCTTGAAGGTAAAGTACCTGCAACAGGAAGACCAGTAATGCTTGGTATTACGAAGGCAAGTCTTGAAACTGATTCATTCTTGTCAGCAGCATCATTCCAGGAAACAACAAGAATATTAACAGATGCAGCAACACGTGGTAAAATAGATATGTTACGTGGACTTAAAGAAAACGTAATAATAGGTAAACTTATTCCAGCAGGAACAGGAGCAAAAGAATATTCAAATATAGAACTAATGCTTCAAAAAGAATTCCTAAGTGATGATGCAAGTGAAATTCTTGAAGAAAAATTTTTAGGAAATGAAGAAAAAGTTTTAGAAGAAACAGTAGAAGAAGTTTAACTGTTTCTTTTTTATTTGAAAAATATTAAAAAGTTTTATATAATGTTATAGGATGATAATATTATGAAAAAAGAAATAAGAATAAACACAAAAATTTTAATGAGTATCTTTACACTCTTTGTAGTGGTATTTTTACTTGGACTTTTTGGTTTAACATATTCTTATTATAAAACACAAGTTTTAGGAACACCAAATCCTTTAGAAGGTGGTATAACCAGTAATGCACTAATATTAAAATATAGTGATTCAGAAAAAATAGAAGCAGTAGATATATTACCAGGATGGACCTATACTAAAACAATAACAATAACTAATGAAAATGCAATAAATACAGTATATTCATTAAATTTTACAAATTTTACAAATACTTTTGGAACAGGATACTTAGTATATACAATAACAAGTACAAATGGAGGATGTAATATATCAGAAACATCAGTGCCTTATATATATGAAGAACCAACAAAGATAAATATATGTAAAACAAACATAAATGCAGGAGTAACACAAGTATATACAGTAACATTTACATATAAAGAAGTAATTGGTGAAGAAATAAGTTACGGCCCAGACTTAGGAAAAGAATTCTTTGGAAAGATAGAAATAGGAAAAGGAACAGATTTAAAATTTTTATATAACATAATAGTTTCAGACAATACAGCACAAAGTGATGAAAGTATAGATTTTTCACAGCCTTCATCAGATACAAATGGAAGAGGACTATATTATACAGAAGACAGTGCTACATATGGAGAAGATA
>CAZVIQ010000071.1:0-3405 GCA_964626795.1 uncultured Muribaculaceae bacterium | reverse complement strand
ATAATTCCATAATATTTCTTTTGATTATTTAATGTGTTTCTGTTATAGTAATTATTGTGATTAAATATGCTAGATTATGAAAAAGAATTATATAAAGAAGGTTATAAATTAATAGGTGGTATAGATGAGGTTGGCAGAGGCCCTTTAGTAGGACCTGTAGTCGCAGCCTGTGTTATACTTCCAGAAGATTTTTATCTTGAAGAAATAAATGACTCTAAACAATTAAGTGAAAAGACAAGAGATAAACTATATAAAATAATACTTGAAAAAGCTTTGAGTATAGGAATAGGAATTATCGATGAAAAGAGAATCGATGAAATAAATATTTATGAAGCTACTAAAGAAGCAATGCTTCAGGCAATTAAAAATTCTCGGATAAGACCAGAATATTTGCTTATTGATGCTATGAAACTAGACACTCCTTTACCAAGTAAAAGTATTATAAAAGGAGATACTAAGAGTGAATCAATCGCTGCAGCCTCTATAGTGGCAAAAGTTACTAGAGATAAAATGATGTATGAACTTTCTGAAAAATACCCAGAATATAAATTTAATACAAATAAAGGATATGCTACTAAAGAACATCTTAAAGCAATTGAAACTTATGGAATATTAAAAGAACATAGACTTTCATTCAGTCCAGTTTATGAGAATAGAGATAAAGAAAACGCTAGGCAATCCTAACGTTTCTTTTTATATAAAAGTATTTTAATTGATTCATTTTTATATTTATCATAAAAATTACAGTTCCATGAATCTCTAAGTAACTCTTTAAATGATTTTTTTTCAAGGCTATTAAAGTCTACAATTATTAGCTTATTTTTGTCTTTAAATGAATTATAGGAATGTCCTATATAATCTACTAAAGTTAAAACATCAAATGTTGTAGCTAATGCTGCGAGATAGGAAATAGTTTCTAAAGAATGTTTATCGTATAAAGCAGAAAGAAAACTTCCAATTATAGATATTCCCACTGCCCAGGTTTTTATTTTTCCTATTCTACTTGATTTGATATTAGCGCCATTCCTAACAGAAATAGAATTAACGATCGGTATAAGAATTTCTATAATAAGAGGTATAAACATTAAAGGACTTACTGAAGAAAGTATTGCAAAAGAAATAATTCCAAGAGATTTATCACTTAAAGCATCCATAATACTTCCAAAAAAAGTTGAAACTTTAAATTTTCTTGCTAAAAACCCATCAATTAAATCTGTAGTAAACAAAAATAATGAAAAAAGTGAAACAACTTTTAAATCATAAGTATAATATATAGGTATTAAAAAGAATGAACCTATCAATCTAAAAAGGGTAATAGAATTCACTAATATTTTTAATCTGTCTTTCTTCATATTAATCACATAAATAGTATATCATGGGTTAAATAATAAGTAAATTAATTAATATTTCTAAAAAAGTCATAATTTTAAAAGGCATCTAATAAAATTAATTAGTACAAGGAGGAAGTATATTATGATTAATAAACAGAGTTTATGGTTTTTAACGCTTTTTAGTCTGATTTTAGTAATGGGAGTTTATTATGTTACGATGCCTAATGAATTATTAAAAACAAAAGATAAGCTAACAAATGTATCAAAGGAAATAAATGTAAATGTAGAAGAAAATGATATGCTTGTAGCACTTAGAGTAGAGAGAAATGAAAAACTTGAAACAACAATGGAACAGCTTGCTACTGTTTTGACAAGTGAGACCACAACAGCAGAAGAAAAAAATAATGCTTTTGAGGAACTTAAACTTTTAAATCTCACCAAAGGAAAAGAAGTAGAACTGGAAGAAAAAATTCTAAAAGAATTTAAAATAAAATCATATGTTGAAATTAATAATGATCAAATTAAAGTAACAATAAATTCCAGTGAACATAATGCAAATCTTGCAAATGATATAATGAGAAGTATTCAAAAAGAGTTTAATGAGAAGAAATACATAACCGTAAAGTTTGAATCATAATATAGGCTATTAATTCTCACTCTTTTTTTATTCTAACATAGAATATTCTAGAAGCAAAAGAATTCATTTGCTAAGGAGTGGAACTATGAAAAACAGCATTTTAACAAAGAGAGAAAAAGAAGTTTTTGAACTTTTAGTTTTAAATAAATCGACCAAAGAAATCGCAGACAAACTTTTCATTAGTGAGAAAACAGTTAGAAATCATATTTCTAATGCAATGCAGAAATTAGGCGTAAAAGGGAGAGCAGGAGCAGTAATAGAATTATTAAAATTGGGAGAAATAAAACTTTAAAGCCAGTAATAAAAACGTAGGACACCTCATATATATTTATGAGGTGTTTTATGTTAAAGAAAATGACTTATAGAAAAGTAGCAGTAACTGTATGTGCACTACTTACCTTAGTAGGTTTTTACCTGTTTCCTAATAATGAAAACAAATTAAATATAAAAGAAAATGTAATATATGAAGAAGAAAACAATTATGAATATATTTATCTTTTAGACAGATATGATTATGTTTCAAAAGTTGCAGCTGTATTTAATGAAAAGGTTACAGAAGAAAAAATAAGAAAAAGAATAGAATACTTAATAATGAATGGAGAATATTCAGATATAATTCCTAATGGATTTAAACCTATTATACCAATAGATACTAGGATAAACAGTATTAAAATAGAGGAAAATAAAGTTAGTATTGATTTTTCTAAAGAAATATTAAACATAAAAGAAAAATATGCAGTAAAAATGATAGAAACGATAATATTTACTTCGACCGAAGATACAAATATAAAAGAAGTATATATTTATATTGAAGGAGAGCTACTTGAAAAGATTAATAACATGGTTTTAAAATATCCTTTAACAAGAGATTTCGGTATAAATAAAAAATATAATTTTAATAAATTAGATAATCTTACTAAAACTACTGTGTATTATGTCAGTACAGTAAATGATAAAAATTATTATGTACCAGTAACTTATGTAAATAATGATATGAGTGAAAAAATAATGGTTATTATAAATGAATTAAAAAGCAGTGTTATTTATCAGAGCAATTTATCAAGTTATTTAAATAATAATGCAGAATTAAAAAAATATGAAATTATAGAAAACACAATGTATTTAGATTTTAATGATAAAATATTTGATATAGACAATGCAACTATATTAGAAGAAGTTAAATATACTATTTCAGAGTCTATATTTGAAAATTATGATGTAAAAGAAGTAGTATTTAAAGTTAATGGAGAAGATATATATACAGCTAACTAAAACATATAGATAAAATTATATGTTTTTTGTTACAATAAGTTATCTTTTATTTCTATAATTTCATTAAAAAGGTTGAAAAATATTAAAAAATATTATATAATCTATTGGTACTTACGAAAGATGTCTTCGTAGCTCAGCAGGATAGAGCAACGGCCTTCTAAGCCG
>CAZVIQ010000070.1:0-3425 GCA_964626795.1 uncultured Muribaculaceae bacterium | reverse complement strand
AAATCTTGCGTTACTATAACTGAAGGAAGTGGTACTCAAGCTAGTCCATATGTATTATCTAATTCTGCTTGTTAATAAATAAAAAAATTTCTATTTAGAAATTATTTCATCAACTATTCCATAACTAAGTGCTTCTTCGGCACTCATATAAAAGTCTCTGTCGGTATCGATACTTATTTTCTTTAAAGATTTACCAGTATTTTTAGAAAGAATTTTATTAATTCTTTCTTTTGTTTTTTGTATATGGTTCGATACTATTTCTATATCAGTTGCCTGACCTTGAACTCCACCTATCGGCTGATGTATCATAACTTCTGCATTAGGAAGAATATTTCTTTTACCTTTTGTACCACTAGAAAGAATGAAAGCACCCATAGATGCACACATTCCTATGCCAATAGTTCTAACATCATTTTTTATATAATTAATCGTATCATAAATTGCAAGTCCTGCTGTAACAGAACCTCCTGGAGAATTTATATATAAAGAGATTTCTTCATTACCTTTACTGCTTAAATATAATAGTTCAGAAACAATTAAATTAGCAGAGGAATCTGTTATTTCTCCTTCTATAAAAATAATTTTATCTTTTAAAAGTCTTGAATATAAATCATAAACTCTTTCACCATTATTTGTTTTTTCTAATACAGTGGGTATTAACATTTTCTTCACCTATTAATAAAGTAGTCAACAAACAAAGTTTTTATTCACAAAAAGTATAAAATCTGTTAAAATGATTTATAGAATAGGATGTGGGCTAGTGAAGGATGCTATAAATATAGTAATTAATAATGAAAAGAGAAAAATAGGAAGGAATACAACGTTAAAAGAACTTGTTAAAGCTCTTGAATTAGAGATGTATGTAATTTTAGCAAGAGTAAATGGAACAATAATGGAACTTAACGAGCCTATTGTAAAAGACTCTTCTATAGAATTTATTACTTTAAAGGATAAACTTGGTAAAGAGACATATAAAAATGGGTTGAAGTTTCTTTATATTGTTTCAGTTAAGGAACTTTATGGTGATTCTTCTGAAGTGTTCATTAGACATTCTCTCGATAAAGGATTATATACTGAACTTAATATAGGTAAAGAAATAAATGAAGAGACAGTAAAAGAAATAAGAGTTAAAATGAAAGAACTTGCAAAGGAAGATATTCAAATAAATAAATTAAGCGCTCTTAGAAAAAGTGCTATTGAATATTATGAAGATACTAATGAACCTGAGAAAGCAAAGCTACTTAAACAAATAAATAATGAATACATATCAATGTATGAAATGCTAGATTATTATAACTATTTTTATAGTTATATGCCTATAAGTACCGAAATACTTTCAAACTTTGAATTAACTTTAGTAAAACCAGATGGAATAGTATTAAGATTTCCATTAGATGAGAATATTGAAGTACCTAAGTTTACTAAAAGAGATAAAGTCTTGCAGGTATTTAAAAACTATCATGAAAATATGAATCTTCTTGGTGTGGAATACGTAGGAGATATTAACAACGCTGTTTCTAATGGTAAAATTAGAGACCTTATACAAATAAATGAACTTATTCATAACGAAAAATTAAGTGAAATAGCTGATGAAATAATAAATAGAAAAGATAAAATTAAGATGGTTCTTATATCAGGACCATCAAGTTCTGGAAAAACTACAACATCTAAGAAACTTGGATTGTTCTTAAATAAAAAAGGTGTTAAAACATTTATAATATCAACAGATGATTATTTTAAAGAAAGAAAGAACACACCAAAAGACGAAAATGGAAACTTTGATTTTGAAGGTATTTCTGCTTTAGATACTAAATTATTTAATAATCACATTAAAAAATTATTAGATTCTAAGAGTGTAGGTATACCTACGTATAATTTTATATCAGGTGAGAAAGAATATAAGAAGAAACCTATTAAACTGGAAGAAGGTACAGTATTAATAATTGAAGGCTTACATGCAATATGTGATGAACTAACAATGAGTGTGAAAAAAGATAATAAATTTAAAATATACATAAGTCCTTTTACACCGCTTGGAATAGATAAAAACAATCATATTTCAACACTTGACTTAAGACTTTTAAGAAGAATGGTTAGAGATAATTCTCACAGAGGATATAATGCGGAAAGAACTTTAATAAACTGGGAAAGTGTGAGACGTGGAGAAGATAAATATATATTCCCGTATCAAAGCGAAGCAGATATTATATATAATACAGCTTTAATATATGAGATAGGTGTTTTAAAAACGTATGCAGAACCACTTTTATATTCTTTAGAACCAAATTCACCAAAATATGAAGAAGCTATGAGATTATTAAACTTTCTTAGATGTTTCTTCTCTATTCCAGAAAATTTGGTTCCAAATACAAGTTTATTAAGAGAGTTTGTTGGAAATAGTTATTTTGATTAAGGAGATGAAAATATGAAAATAGCAATTAATGGTTTTGGTAGAATAGGAAGATCAGTACTTAGACTTTTGATAAATGATCCATCAGTTGAAATTGTAGGTATAAACAGTTTATCTACTCCTGAGGAGATGGCATATCTTTTTAAATATGATTCTTCTCAAAGAACTTTACCATTTGAAGTAACAAGTGGTGAAAATTATATTGAGGCAAAAGGAAAACAAATAAAGGTTTTTGCTGAAGAATCACCCTCAAATTTGCCATGGTCTAGTCTTGATGTTGATATAGTGTTTGAATGTACTGGTGCATTTAATTCAAGTGAAAAATCTATGGCTCATATAAATGCCGGTGCTAAGCATGTTCTTATAAGTGCACCATCAAAAGATGAAACAAAAACAGTAGTGTTTAAAGTTAATGATGAAATTATAAGTAAAGAAGATAAAATTATATCTTGTGCTAGTTGTACAACTAATGCACTTGCACCTCTTGTAAATGTTATAAATAAAAACTTTAAGATTAAAAGTGGATATATGACAACTGTTCACGCGATGACAAATGATCAGGTAACTCTAGATGTGTCACACGATAAAGGATTTGAAAGTAGAAGAGGAAGAGCAGCATCATTAAATATAATTCCAACCTCAACTGGAGCAGCTTCTCAATTAGGAAAAGTTATTCCTGAAATAGATGGGCTTATGGATGGAGTATCTTATAGAGTACCTGTAGGTGATGGTTCACTTGTTGAAATATGTGTTGTAGTTGAAAAAGAAGTTACAAAAGAAGAAGTAAACGAAGTAATAAAGAGTGAATCAAATGAAGTATTAAAATATACAAGTGACCCGGTAGTCAGTTCAGATATTATTGGACAGGTATGTGGTTCTCTAGTTGATTTAAGACTTACAAATGTTATTAGTAAAAATGGTGTTACCTTAGTTAAAGCTTCTGCTTGGTATGATAATGAGATTGGTTACAGTGCTCAAATGATAAGAGTAGCTAAAAAATTAATGAGTTTATAAA
>CAZVIQ010000069.1:0-3501 GCA_964626795.1 uncultured Muribaculaceae bacterium | reverse complement strand
GTAGCCAAGTGGTAAGGCATCGGACTCTGACTCCGACATTTCGTAGGTTCGAATCCTACCTGGACAACCATTTATGACGAAAAAGTTCCTTAATTTAAGGAATTTTTAATTATAAAAAATGAATAAAAGTATAAATATTAATGGTTTTTATAGGTAAAATAATAAATTTCTTTAAAAAATATATTAAATTTGTTCAAAATATCTTGCAATTTAGGATAAAACTGGTAGAATTATAAATGTAAGGGTAATGCTTACAAAAAAACGAGTAGGAGGTAATCGTAAATGTCTAAAAAACAATTAGTTGAATTTATTGCTGCTAAAGCAGGTTTGACAAAAGCTGATGCAGGACGTGCATTGGATGCTACTCTAGAAGGAATCGAAGCAGGACTAAAGAAAGAAAGTAAAGTTGCTTTAGTTGGTTTTGGAACTTTTTCTGCTAAGAAAAGAGCAGCTAGAGAAGGAATTAATCCTTTAACTAAAAAGGCTATTAAAATTCCTGCAAAGACAGTTGCATCATTCAAAGCTGGAAGCAAATTAAAAGATGCTTTAAATTAAAAAGCCATTGGCTTTTTTTTTCTAAAGAAAAGAGCAATTTTATACAATTAGTATGATATAGACTATCAGAATTAAAGTCTGTGGGAAAAGTAGTAAACTAATCCATTGAAGCAGAAAACTAATTCTTATACAATGAATGTTTTATCATTCAACTATGTTATGACATTTACATATAGATTATTATGAAAGACTTTATATATGATATATTATCCTTGATTGAATCTTCAGGTTTTGAAGCTTACATTGTAGGTGGTTTTGTTAGAGATAAAATTCTTGGTAATGAATCAAAAGATATAGATATTATCACAAACGCAAAGCCTAAAGATTTATTTAAAATTTTTAAAAATAATATTAAAGTAAGAGAAGATTATGGCTCCGTAAAATTAATTGTTAATGATCATCATGTAGATATAACAACTTATAGAAAAGATCTGGATTATAAAGATAACAGACCTTCTTCAGTAGAATATATTGAAGATGTCTACGAAGATCTTTTACGAAGAGATTTTACTATTAATACCATTTTAATGAATAAAGATGGAAAAATTTTAGATTTATTAAACTCAATTACAGATATTTCCTCACGTATTATTAAAACAGTTGGAGATATAAATGTAAAATTTGAAGAAGACGCATTAAGGATTTTAAGAGCAATTAGATTTATGACAGTTTTAAACTTTAAATTAAATCCTGATATTATAAAATATATAGATAAAAATAAAGAAGCATTAAGTAAAATTAGCTTTTATAAAAGAAAAGAAGAACTTGAAAAAATATTTAGTAATAAAAATTATAAAAGATTTTTTATATTTGTTAAAAAATATAAACTTGAAAAACCTTTAGGTATAAAATTTAAAAATATTGTAAATACAAATAATATAATTGGTATATGGGCTCAGATTGAATTTGATGAAAACTATTCCTTTAATAATAATGAAAAAAAGCAAATTGAACAAATTAAATATTTAGTTAATAAAAAGAATATAACAAATTACGATATATATAAATACGGAAGTTATATATGTATGAATGCTGCTTTAATATTAAAGAAAAACCCTAAAAGAATTAATAAAATATATACTTCCTTACCAATAAACGGTATAATTGATATAGAAATTACTTGTGATGAAATATGTGAAATACTTAATATTAGACCTTCTAGTAAAATAGGAGAAATCTATAGTATTTTAGAGCATCAGATTATTGATGGGAAACTTAAAAATGAAAAAAAGACTTTAAAGGAATATATTAAGAAGGTTAAATAATGAAAGAAATAAAAGAAATATTAAAAAGTAAGAATTTTGTTATTAATGAAATGGTAATCAAGGGTATTAATAAACTTGATATTTCTTTAAGTGAATTTATGCTTATTCTATATTTCATTAATATTGATAATAGTCTTGATATGGACAGGATAAAAGAATATCTTGGAATGAGTAATGAAGATATTATAAATAATTACAGCAGTCTTACTAAAAAAGGTCTTATAGAAACTATTATTAATAAAACTGGTAAAATTATTGAAGAAAATATTTCTTTAGATTTATTTTATAATAAAATTCTTTTGAGTGAAGAAAAAGAAAATAAAAAAACTGATGTATATAGTAAGTTTGAAACTGAATTTGGACGTACTTTAAGCCCAATTGAATACGAAACAATAAATAATTGGCTTGCCAACGGTATAAGCGAAGAAATGATAATAAATGCTTTAAAAGAAGCTGTATTAAATGGTGTATCTAATTTAAGATATATTGATAAAATTATATATGAGTGGTCAAAGAAAAATAATATGAAAATAAGGAATATAGATAAAAAAGAAGAACTTTTTGACTATGACTGGCTTAATGAAGATGAATAAGAAATTTGTATATGCTTCTTTAGATAAAGTAGTACCTAATCCAGTTTGTGAACTCAATTATACTAAAGATTATGAATTAGTAATATCTGTAATGTTAAGTGCGCAGACTACTGATAAAAGAGTAAATGAAGTAACTGAAAGATTATATAAAAAATATCCTACACTCAATGATTTAAATAATGCTTCACTAGAAGAAATAGAAAACGATATAAAAAAGATTGGAATTTATAGAAATAAATCTAAGAATTTAAAAGAGATTGTAGCAGCTTTAATAGGATTAGGAAAAGTTCCAAATAACAGAGCAACACTTGAATCATTAAGTGGAGTAGGTAGAAAGACAGCAAGCGTAATACTGTCGGAACTATTTGATATCCCGGCAATGCCAGTAGATACACATGTCGAAAGGGTAAGCAAAAGACTTGGATTTGCAGATAAAGATGACAGTGTTGTTACAGTAGAAAAAAAATTATGTAAACTCTTTGATAAAGACAAATGGAATAAACTTCATAAACAACTTGTGCTGTTTGGAAGATACCACTGTACTAGTAGAAATCCAAAATGTGAAATCTGTCCTTTTAAAGAAAAATGTCTGTATTATAAAAATCGTGAAGATTAATCACGATTTTATTATGCAAATTTTTAAGGTGTAGTAGTTGAAGAAGAAGTAGAAGATGTTTCATCTTTAACTTCTATATTTTGAGTTACTGTCTTAGTATCATAAGTATATCCTAAATACTCCAGTGTTACTTTATACTCAGCTGTATAATTTCCGGCTTTTTTAGTAAGATCATTAAGCGCTACTGATTTCTTATCAGCATCAAAAATAGGATCAGGTCCGACTATACTTATTTTATAGCCAGAAGAAATACCTGAAACTTTAACATCTTCTTTTTTACTGCCATTCCATGATTGACCTTTTGTAAGGGTCTCCTTCTCTATAGTAAGAGTAAACTTGATATTACTTAAGTCTTCATCACTGAACTTTTTACTAACACCTGAACTTTTATTATTTTTGAATATTGTATATGTCGACTTAATAAGTACAGTATCATATCCAGTATAATCATTAAGATTTATTTCGTAACTTG
>CAZVIQ010000068.1:0-3613 GCA_964626795.1 uncultured Muribaculaceae bacterium | reverse complement strand
TTTTAAAACAAGTATAATGTTAATATAGGTGATGTAAAGTGAAAAAGTATTTTATAATGGATGGAAATGAAGCATGTGCTACTGCAGCTTATATGTTTAGTGAAATATGTGGTATTTATCCAATAACGCCAGCAAGTTCTATGGCAACACTTGCTGATAGATGGAGTTCAGAAGGTAAAAAGAATATATTTGGTGAAACAGCCAAAGTAATAGAAATGCAAAGTGAAGCTGGAGCGGCAGCTTTAGTACATGGATCTTTACAAGCAGGAAGTTTGAGTACTACATTTACTGCTTCACAAGGATTATTATTAATGATTCCTTCAATGTATAAAATGGCAGGAGAGCTTTTACCTGGAGTTATACATGTTGCGGCTAGAAGCCTTGCAACTCATGCACTTTCAATATTTGGGGACCATCAGGATATATATGCAGTAAGAAGCACTGGATTTGCAATGCTTTCAAGTGCAAGTGTTCAAGATTCACACTATCTTGCAATAGTTTCACATTTAAGCTCAATTAAATCTAGAATACCATTCTTACATTTTTTTGATGGTTTTAGAACTTCACATGAACTTAATAAAATAAAAATCTTAGACTATAAGGATATTTATCCATTTATAGATTTTGAATCAATAAAGAATTTTAAAGATAATGCTGTTAATATAGGAAAAGCTATAACAAGAGGAACTTCTCAGACAGAAGATGTTTATTTTCAAAATACTGAAGCAAGAAATAAATACTATGAAGCAGTACCTGATATAGTGGCAAATGCAATGGAAGATATTAATAGAGTGGCGGGGACTGATTATAAACCATTTAACTATTATGGAAGTCCTAAGGCAGAAAAAATAATTATTGCGATGGGTAGTATAACAGATACAATTAGAGGAACTGTTGAAGAATTAAATAAAAATGGTGAGAATGTCGGTGTAGTAGTAGTTAGATTATATAGACCATTTAGTAAAGATTATCTTTTAAAAGTACTTCCTAAAACAGTTAAGAAAATAGCAGTACTTGATAGAACTAAGGAACAAGGTTCTTTAGGAGAACCATTATATCTTGATATATGCGCTGCACTTAAAGATGAAAATATATCTATAATTGGTGGAAGATATGGTCTTTCAAGTAAGAATACCACTCCTGGAATGATAAAGGCAGTGTTTGATAACTTATCAAAATTTAAGATGAAAGAGAATTTTGTTATAGGAATTGAAGATGATATTACTGATTTAAGTCTTAATAATACAGAATTTATATTAAATAACAACTATAAAGAACTCAAAATATATGGGTTTGGCTCTGACGGAATGGTTGGAGGAGCTAAAAATGTATTAAAAGTTATTGGAGAAAATGCAAATACTTTTGTACAGGGATATTTTGAATACGATTCTAAAAAATCTGGCGGAGTAACTATAGGACATTTAAGAATTTCAGATGAGCCAATAAATGCACCTTATTATCCAGAAGAATCTAACCTTATTGTGGTAACTAAAGATTCATATTTAAAAGAATTTGATATATTGGAACATATAAAAGATAAAGGAATATTTCTTCTTAACACTACTTTAAATGATGAAGAGTTAAATTTATATCTTCCAAATAAAGTAAAAGAAATAATTAAGTCTAAGGGTATTAAATTTTTAGTAAGTGATGCTTATTCACTAAGTGAAAAATATAATTTAAGAGGAAAAATAAATAACATTATTTCTTATTATATACTTCATATACTTGGTAATGATAATATAGAAAAATATAATGAACTTATAAAGAAAACATATAAAAATAAGGGGGCTGAAGTAGTAAAGGCGAATCTTGATGCCTTAAAAGAATCTTTTTCACATTTAAGAGAATATAATATAAATTTATTTACGTATGAAGAATCGGAAATACTTCCTGAAGGAACTATTATAGATAGAATGACTGAAAGAAAAGGCTATGATTTAAAAGTATCTGATTTTATTGGTCATGAAGATGGAACATTTGAAAGTGATATGAGTTCTTCTAGAAGACAGAAGATATCTGAAATGGTTCCTAAATGGATTAAAGAGAACTGTATTGAATGTAATCAATGCTCGTTTGTTTGTCCTCATGCAGTAATAAGACCATTTAGTTTAAGTGATGAAGATCTTTCTAAAACTGGTGTTGATAAGAAAGATACTATTCCTAGTATGGGAGAAAAAGATAAAAACTTTTTAATAGGAGTGTCTGAAGTTGACTGTACAGGGTGTACTTTATGCATAGATGCATGTCCTGGAAAGAATGGAAATAAAGCATTGGAGCTTGGAAAGTTCGATGAAGAGTTAAATGAACGAAACAAAAAATTATTTGAGCATATAAATGATACAATTTTTCCAAAGACAACTGTAAAGGGAAATGGCTTTGTAAAACCTGTATTTGAATTTCCTGGAGCATGTGCTGGATGTGGTGAGACAGCTTACATAAAAGTACTTACTAATTTATTTAAAGATGAAATTATTATTGCGAATGCTACAGGGTGTTCTAGTATTTATGGAGGCAGTCTTCCAAATACTCCTTATAAAATTCCTTGGATAAATTCTTTATTTGAGGATAATGCAGAATTTGGGTTAGGTTTATACACATCATACAATCAAACACGTGAGAGAATAAAAAACATTATGTTTGAAAGTAGGAATATAGTGGATAAAGAAGTAAAAGATATATTTAAAGAATATATAGATAATATGGAAAACACCATATTGACACGTGAAGTAAAAGATAAACTAAAAGGCAAAGAATTTCCAGAAGAATTAAAAGAACTTATAAATTACATACCTTCTAGAAAAATTTGGATTATTGGCGGAGATGGATGGGCTTATGATATAGGATACGGAGGGCTTGATCATATACTTTACAGTGGAGAGAATGTAAATATACTTGTTCTTGACACTGAGGTTTATTCAAATACAGGCGGTCAGAAATCAAAATCAACAAGAATATCTGGAATAGCAGAATTTGCATCAAAGGGTAAATATACATATAAAAAAGACTTATTTAAGATAGCAATGAATGTTCCAAATATTTATGTGGCTTCAGTTTCTTTAGGAGCAGATATGAATCAAACTTTAAAAGCATTTAAAGAAGCAAGTGAACATAATGGACCTTCATTAATAATTGCATATAGTACTTGTATTGCACATGGAATTGAAGGCGGGATGAAAAATAGTCTTAAGGAACAAAAACTTCTTGTTGAATCTGGATATAATTTATTAATGAGATATAATTCATATGAAAACAGAATCTTTATTGATTCTAAAGAACCTGACTTTTCAAAATACGAAAAAGTATTTCAGAAAGAACTTAGATATAAAAATCTTGAAGCATTAAATACGGAAGATTACGAAGAACTATATCAAAGGAATATAGAAAATGCTAAAGAACGCTGGAATTATTATAAAACTATAGAACTTAATCAAAAGGAAAGATAAAAAATCATTTTTCCTTTTTAAAACTTGGAATGAAACTTTTTCAAAACAGTACTTTATTTGTACTGTTTTTTTTGTTATAATTATCAATGATAGGAAAAAAGTAATGAAAAAGAAAAAAATATTAAATGAAATAATAAATTTTATAATATTTTTAACGGGTATTACAA
>CAZVIQ010000067.1:0-3615 GCA_964626795.1 uncultured Muribaculaceae bacterium | reverse complement strand
ACTTAAATAACTTGCATAACTGCTTAGATTAGTATTATACCAGGTATCGACTACTCCTTTTATATTACTGTTTGTTTGGACTCCTGAGTATCCACTTAGATTATATGTATACCCTACATAGTATTTTTTATTAGAACTTGTATTGAATGCAGTTGAAGTATTTATAAATGCACTTGAGGTTCCTGATGCATCTCCTGAGTATGCCAGTTTTACTCCTCCTTCACTTGTTGTTCTTACTATTCTCCACAAATATCCTCCAAATGATACCCAGTTATTATTTACCGCTCCTCTGTAGTAATATATTCTTGTGTTATCTTCTCCATATGTAGCACTGTCTTCTGTATAATATAATCCTCTTCCGTTTGTTATTGATGATGGTTGTGCAAAATTTATTGATACATCACTTTGGGCTGTATTATCTGCTAGGATTCTTGCTTTTACTGGTCTTCCTAAATTTATTGTGCAGCTTGTAGGTTTAGTATTAAAATTTATATTCAGTTTTGTATCGTAAGTTACTTCTGCATCTCCACAGTTGATACTGCCTAATGCTAAATCTCCTGTTGGATTAAAATTTGTTACGCCTTCTACTTTTATATCTATATCTATTTCTTCAAAATTTAACGTACAAGATACTGACGTACTTTGCGTTTCTATTCCTTTTATTTTTAAGCTTTTATTAAGCACATCCCATTTTAATTCTGCACCTGTACAAACATTAGACATAAAATAATATTTATCTGTTGGAATAGTAGTAGAAGGAACGCCATCTACTAGTATTGCTATTTTACTGTAATCTGTTATTTCTTTATATTCTTCGTTATTATTTTTTGCAGAATTAAAATTTAATACAATGATTATTGATATTATTAGAACTATTATAACACTTAAAACTCTTTTCATAAAAAATCACTCTATCCTATAGAATGATTTTATCATTTTTAACTTTCTAAATCAATTATAAATTACTTACCAGATATTTTCCGGGTAAATTCCTTCTAATATATAATTATTAATTGCATTTTTTATTTCAGGTAAATCCTCTCTGTTAGTTATTCCATGCCACTTAGAAGTTACTTCTACAATTTTTATTTTAGTAACACCTTCTTTTATTGCTTCTGAAAGTGTAACAGGAATGTAACTTTCATCCTTTGATAAATCAGCAGTATTTAAAAACTTTTGAAACTTTTTATTAAAGAATTCTAATATTTCTTTTTTAATACAGAAACAATTCATAGAAACAATTTCATTACCATTAAATTCTCTTGTTTCATTGAAAATTCTTTCGTTTTCTCCTTTTATATTTTTTTCTTCTGTTATACTAGTAAGAAATCCTTCATCATCTTTTTCACATACACCTCTATTAACAGTACCATTTTCTGAAAGTGTATTTTTTAAAATATATGGCAGTGATGCACAATAATCTGGATTTGATTTTATAAACTCTGCCGCTTTAATAAAAGCATCTCTTCCATAAAAGTCATCTGCATTTATAATTGCGAAATCTTCATCAATTTTTTCTTTTGCACATACTATTGCGTGAAGCGTACCAAGTGGCTTTACTCTATCCTCTGGTATTAAATTTTCAATACCTTTATTATTTTGAAATACATATTCAATATTAATTTTATTTTCCCATCTTGAACCTATAGATTTTTTAAATAATTCATAATTTTCTTCTTTTATTATAATTACAACTTTTGTAAAACCTGCCTTTATTGCATCATAAATACTATAATCAATAATAAATTCATTATTAGGCCCTACACCTTCAAGCTGTTTAAGTCCTCCAAATCTGCTACCTAAACCAGCCGCTAATATAACTAATGTCATTTTATTTCCTCCTTCATTTAGTATAATATAACTTCTTTAGAGTTTCAAGGTATAAACTTTTTATATTGTTGAATTAATATATAATTTATTTTTGATTACACTTATAACTTATATGTTTAATATTTTCTTTTTCGTTATATTTTATTATGTTTTTATCAACTCTTTTTGAAATTGTTATTCCTATTGTTGAATTGTGAAATGGCTTTTTAACATCTTTATCATATACTTTCACATAAAATTCTATTTGTCCAATATCTTTTATAGTAAGTTCTTTTAATTTAAGTTCTAATATTACATAACAATTAAAGTCTATGTTAAAAAATACTAAATCAGGTCTTAATATTTTATTATTTATTCTTATAGATTTTTCACTACCTACAAAAGCAAATCCTTGACCTAACTCAAGCATTGTGTTTTCTATCTCTTCAAGCATAAATAATCTTAAAGACTTCTCTGTTATTTTATCGACAGATTTAGTCATAGTTATTAATATTGGATTCTTAATACCATCAAGTATAGACAAACTTTCTTGATTTGAATAATTCGAATAATTTAACTTAATATTTTCTTTATTCATCAATCTTTCAAAATCATTACTTTTAATATGCTCTATTAATTGTCTTACGCTAAAATTATTTTCTAATACTAAATTAATATAATAATTTCTTTTTGATTCATCTTTAATAAGAATAATTCTTTCAAGATGACTCCAACTTAATTTGGCGAACACTGTTCGCCAAATCTTTTCATTTTTAAATAGAACATAAAGTTGTCTCATACTTCTGAGTGTTCTTTCGCTGTATTTTCTTTCGAATTCCTTAAGTAATTTCTTTGAGTATTCTTTTATTAACTTATTTCCATACTTAGCTCTTTTCTCTCCACCTTGAGCCTCTAGTATTTCTTTACCTATATTGTAATAAGTTATTAATCTATTATAATTAACACTTGTTTCTTGCTTTTTTTCATATATTAAATTATTTTCAATTAATTCTTTTATATTATTATAATATTTATCCATTTTTAATCTCCTCGTATAATATAATTCCTATTGGTTTATTATCGGTTTTTTCATTAACTTCTTCTGTGCAGTAATTTAAATACATGTTCACTTAATTTGCCAGACACTGTCTGGTATTTTGAATATTTTAAATAAAAGAGTCTCATATATTGTAAATTACTGCGAGAAAATCCTTTACTAAACTCTTTTGTTAGTTCCTTAGATAATTCTATCAAGATTTGTTTTCAATATTCAGCTTTTATATTTCCTTTTTGTTCATATTTAATAATAATTCTGCCTATATTCCAATATGTATTTAATAATTCACTATTAACTGTATAACCCATTTTTTCTCGTTCATTATTTACAATAGTTTTGATTTCTTTAATAATAGCTGTGTTTAATTTAATTTGTTTTACTTTTATTATTATTTTCACCATCTTTCTATAAAAATTTTTTATTTAAAATAATCATATACTTAAATAAAACAAAAGAAAAATTGTAGATATTTATTTTCTACAATTTTAATTATTAAGATTCTTAATTTTATATATATTATAATATAAATTTTAATATTTTCAGCTAACAATTTATTATTTTATAACAACTCAAAATAAACTTAATTGTGAGCTTTCCGGAAGTTCTTCTAAGCAGCCCCATTCTCTTAATTTATCTATAATTGCTACTGATACTTTACCTCTATTTTGAAGATCTTCTATACTTACATAGGGTTTATTATTTCTTTCCTCAACTATTTTATTAGCCGCTACATCACCCATACCATCTAT
>CAZVIQ010000066.1:0-3660 GCA_964626795.1 uncultured Muribaculaceae bacterium | reverse complement strand
TATAATTTTAAGACGGAAGTGATAATAATGAATTTACCAAATATGCTTGATGCTAAAAAAAGAACAGAAACTAAACCTTCTTTTTTCACATATAAAGATAAACTTAATAGTTTTGGTGCAGGAAAAACTTATTATATAAGAACTTACGGTTGTCAGATGAATGAACATGATTCGGAAAATATAAAAGGATTACTTGAAAGTGCAGGCTTTACTGAATCAGAAAGTTTTGAAACGACTGATGTTGCCATATTAAATACATGTGCGATAAGAGAAAATGCACATAATAAAGTGTTTGGTTTTCTTGGAAGAATGAAAAAACTTAAAGAGAAAAATCCAAACTTAATTGTTTGTATATGTGGATGTATGGCTCAGGAAACAAGTGTTGTTGAAGAAGTAATGAAAAAATATAGATGGGTAGATCTTGTTTTTGGTACTCATAATTTAAATGAAGTTCTTATTTTTTTAGAAAAAAACTTAAATAAGAATGAAAAAATAATTGATGTAAGAAGTGAAGAAGGAAATGTATGTGAAGGATTACCTGTTAAAAGAGATTCCAATATTACTGCGTGGGTTAATATTATACTGGGTTGCGATAAATTCTGTACTTACTGTATTGTACCTTACACTAGAGGAAAACAAAGAAGTAGACAAAAAGAAGATATAATTAATGAAGTAAAAGATTTAATAAAAAATGGATATAAAGAAATTACACTCCTTGGACAAAATGTAAATGCATATGGGAAAGATCTATATGATAATTATACTCTAGCAAATTTATTAGAAGATGTGAGTGATACTGGTATTGAAAGAATAAGATTTGTAACAAGTCATCCGTGGGATTTTACTGATGAAATGATAGAAATAATTAAGATAAGAGATAATATAATGCCTTTTGTACATCTGCCGGTTCAGTCAGGAAGTAATAAAATATTAAAACTTATGGGTAGAAGATATACTAAAGAAAGTTATATAGAACTTTATAACAAAATTAGAAAAGAAATAAAAAATGTATCTGTTACTACAGACATAATAGTTGGTTTTCCAGGAGAAACAGAAGAAGATTTTAATGAAACACTAGAAATAGCTGAATCACTTAAATTTGATGGAGCATTTACTTTTATATTTTCTCCTAGAAATAATACCCCAGCTGCTTCAATGTTTGATAATACCACAGAAGAAGAAAAAAACAACAGATTACAAAGACTCAATAAAATAATTAATAAATATAGTTTGATTCATAATAAAGAAATTATTGATAAAACTGTAAAGTGTTTAATTCTGAATGTGAGTGAAAAAGACGAAAATAAAGTTTCTGGTTATACTGAAAATATGAAACTTGTTAATATTTCTGGAGATAAATCATTAATAGGTAAAATCGTAAATGTGAAAATAACTGACGCTAAAAGTTTTAGTCTTGATGGGGAATTAGAATCATTATAAGTATCTTAAAATATAGGAGCTTGCATCAACTATTGACCATAAATATTTAAATACTAAAATCACTCTATTAAATGTAGAGTGATTTTTATATAAATAGAAATAATTGTTATAAGAATAGAACTTATTATTTATTATTCTTTTTTTATCTTTATTAAATATATTTTAATAAAGGAGGAATATGAAATTTTTAAAAAATTATAAGTTTACAATCATACTTCTTATTTCAATAGTATTAGGTTCAATAACAGGAATATACTTTGAAAAATTCAGTTCATATATTAGTCCACTTGGTGATTTGTTTTTAAATATGCTTTGTACAATAGTAGTGCCTCTAGTGTTTTTTACAGTATCCAGCAGTATAGCCAATATGAAAAGTCTTAAAAAAATGGGAAAGTTATTTAAAAAAATGTTCTTAGTATTTATAGTGACAAGTCTTATCGCGAGTGCAGTAATGTTGATAAGCCTTTATATTTATAATCCAGCTTCAGGTGTAAATATTGAACTTACTAAAGGAGCAGGAGAAGAAGTAAATGTTTTATCTTCAATAGTGAACGCTTTAAGTGTCAAAGATTTTAGTGAAATACTGTCTAAAAGTCATATGTTACCACTTATACTATTTGCTATTATATTTGGTTTTGCTATAAATATATCAGAAAAAGAAAATAAAGTAGTATCAACATTTCTAAATAACTCTTCAGAAGCATTTATGAAAATAATAAAGTGGATAATGTATTATGCACCTATTGGATTATTTGCTTATTTTGCAGTATTAACAAGTACTTATGGACCAGAAATTTTAGGAAGCTATGCCAAAAGTTTAATAATGTATTTTATAGTAAGTGTAGTATATTTTTTAGTATTTTATACTCTATATGTTTACATCGGTAGAGGCAAAAAAGGAATAAAAATCTTTTATAGGAATATTTTAGAATCGGTAGCAGTATCTTTTGGAACACAAAGTTCTCTTGCAACACTTCCAACTAATATTAAAGCAGCAGAAAGAATGGAAATAAGTGAAGATGTTAGAAAAGTAACACTTCCAGTAGGAACAGCACTTCATATGGAAGGTACTTCAATGGCAACAATACTTAAAATATTTTTCTTACTATCTATATTTGGCAATGGTTTTGACACTGTAAATAGTATTTTAATTGCTCTTGGAGTAGCAGTTTTAAGTGGAGCAGTCATGGCTGGAATTCCAGGTGGCGGCTTACTTGGAGAAATGCTTATTATAAGTCTTTATGGTTTTCCACTCGAAGCCTTTCCAATAATTGCGACAATAGGATGGATAGTAGATGCCCCAGCAACAACCTTAAATGCCTGTGGAGATCTCGCAAGCGCTATGGCAATTGATAAACTTATAAAAAAAAGAACCTCATAATTTGAGGTTTTTCAATGTAACAATTATGGGCTAAAAGCATAGATTAGAATAGGAGGAAATTAAAAATGGCATCATATAAAGAAATTGTTACCAAAGCGGTAATTGGAAAAGGAAAAAAAACATTTAAGAATAAATATGATTTATATATAGAAGATGACGTAAATACAGTATTAGGGTGCTGGGTTATTAATCATGAAATGGTAGGAAGAAATAAGGGAGGAAATGTACTAATAACTGGAGCATTTGATGTGAATTTGTGGTACAGCTATGATAACAACAGTAAAACAAGTGTAGCAATAAGAAAAGTAAACTATAAAGAAGAAGTTAAAGTAAGACTTAAAGAAGAGGCTACACTTACGGACAGTTCTGAAATAATAATAAGAAGTTTAAAAAATCCTACTTGTACAGATGTAAAAGCAGAAGGTAAAAAAATTACTTATGAAATAGAAAAAGAACTTGGTATAGAAATAATAGGTGATACTAAAGTTAAAATAGCAATTGAGGATGACTATGATGATTATGAGATAATAGATGAAGATATTCCCAATATTGAGAATGTAATGACAGAAATAGACACATCAGTAAATGAAAGCTATCTTGAAGAAAACTAAGACTTTAATAAGTCTTTTTAATTGATTTATCTGTCAACCCAAACATATTGACATTTAATAATATTTATTGTAATATTATAAATATGAAAGGAGAAAGATTATGGTTAAATTAAGATTAACAAGATTAGGTGCTAAAAAAAGACCTTATTATCGTATAGTTGCTTCAGATAGTCGTAATAAAAGAGATGGAAGTTTTATTGAATTAATTGGAACATATAGTCCGCTTGA
>CAZVIQ010000065.1:0-3714 GCA_964626795.1 uncultured Muribaculaceae bacterium | reverse complement strand
AGTAGGATAGAGCGAGTGCCTCCTAAGCGCTAGGTCGTTGGTTCGATTCCAATCGAGGACGCCACAATAAATAAAAATATAAATAGATTATCCTTTATTTAGTAAAAAAATTAAATAAATTATTGATTAAGGAGATTTTTATGAATCATAGAGAAAAAACCAGATTAATTAGAGTTGGAAATGTAAATATAGGAAATCAAAATAAAGTTGTTTTACAATCTATGACTAACACTAAGACTAGTAATGTAGAATCAACAGTGAAACAGATATTAGAGCTTGAAAAACATGGATGTGAAATAATTAGAGTAGCTTGCCTAAATAAAGAAGATGCACAGGCAATAAAAAAAATAAAAAAGAAAATAAATATACCAGTAATTGCGGATATACATTTTAATTATAAATTAGGAATAGAGGCTATTAAAAATGGTGCTGATAAAATAAGATTAAATCCTGGAAATATTAAAGACAAAAAAGAGATAAAAGAAATAATAGATCTATGTAAGGAAAAAAACATTCCTATTAGAATTGGAGTTAATTCTGGTTCTTTAGATAAAGAAATTTTAGAAAAATATGATGGTAAGGTTACTAAAGAAGTAATAGTTGAGAGTTTAAAAAAATATATTAAAATTTTTGAAGAACAAAATTTTTATAACATTTGTATTTCTATAAAAACCACTGATTTAAAACTATTTATTGAATCAAATATACTAGCTTCTAAGACATTTAACTATCCTATTCACATAGGAGTTACAGAAGCAGGACCTTTAAATAAAGGGATAATAAAATCCAGTGTAGGACTTGGATATCTTTTATTAAATGGAATTGGAGATACTATAAGAGTTTCACTTTCAGATTCTCCTGTAGAAGAAATAAAAGCAGAAAAAGAGATTCTTAAAAACTGTGGTTTGTATTTTAATGTTCCGACAATAATATCTTGTCCTACATGTGGAAGAACAGAAATTGATATTATTCCAATTATAAAAGAAATAGAAAAATTTCTAGAAAATATTAAAAGTAATATTAAAGTAGCTATTATGGGGTGTATTGTAAACGGTCCAGGCGAGGCAAAAGAAGCAGATATAGGAATATCTTGCGGTGTAAATGATGCAGTACTTTTTAAAAAAGGAAAAGTAATTAAAAAAATATTAAAAGAAAATATAACTGAAGAATTAAAAAAAGAAATTATTGAAATGTTAAAAATAGAAGACTAGTATTTAACCATGAGAAAAATATTGAATTATTTCTTGAAGAAAATCGTAAACCACAATTTAAATACATTTGTGTTTACAATATATTTACGTCATTACTTGCTTTTAGTTTTTTTTTGATATATAATTCAATTAAGTAGAAAGTGTTCTATGTTTTAGGGAGGTATTTATGAGCACAAAGAGTGAAAAAGAAAAAATTAAAAAACCTATCACTACTGATGATGAGATAGTGGAGGAAGAAAATAAGTCAATTATACTTTTAGTAATTGGAATATTATTAGTAATATTATTAATTATTGGAGTTATATCTTATTTAAATTACAAGGATAAAGAGAAATCAAATAATAACAGCAACAATAAAGATAATCAAAAAGAAGTAATTGATAAAGAAGATGATGAACAAGAAGAAGAAAATCAGGTAACAGATAATAGTGTAAATACTTATGTTCCTACAACTAAAGTTAATAATCCAGTATCAGTAACTAAATATACAGTTGAATACTATAATGGAGAAGTACTTATATCAAAAATAGAAGTTGAAAACGGTAAAAATATAACTAGTCTTACTTTAGAAGGATTAGAAGATACGCAAGTAGTGAAATACTGGTATTATATAGATGATGAAGGAAATGAAGTAATATTTGATTTTGAAAGTGATACAGTAACAAGTAATTTGAAATTATATGCTAAAATTGTTTCTTACTATGAAGTACAATTTTTAAATTATAATGAAGAAGAAGTTATAATTTCAAGAATGATTGAAAGTGGAAAACTAATAGGAGATTTAGAAATACCGGAAGATAAATTAGTTCGTACAGCTGAAAATGGTTATGAGAAATTTACTGGCTGGTATCTGGACGGAGAAGAATTTGATTTCTCGACACCTATAACAGATAATTTAACTCTATATGCAAAATATGAAAGAGCATTTCAAGTAAGATTCTACATTGAATATCTTGAAAATGAAGAAGATTATGAAACTTATGAAGGTGAACATATTGATGAATATGTTTTAGAAAACGAAGTTGCTATAGCTCCTCTTGATGTAGAATATGAAACTATGAAAGTTAAATCGTGGTGGATATTAGATGAATCTAAAGATATGTATGATTTTGAATTACCAGTAACTAAAGATTTAATTCTAGTACCTATATTTGGATATGTACTAACATATGATTCAAGGGGTGGAAATGAAATAGATCCAGTTATATTGGTGGAAGGTGAAACAATCAGTTCAGAACTTAATGTAATTCCAACAAAAGAAGGATATAAATTTGAAAGATGGACTTATGAAGATGGAGAAGAGATAGATTTTGGATCAGATGCTATGCCAGATGAACACTTGACAATTTATGCTAAGTGGACAGCGGCTGTAACATTTGAATCAAATGGTGGAACTGAAGTAGCTCCGGTAGTACCAGATGAAGAAGGATATATTAATTCACCTGAAGCTCCAACAAGAGAAGGATATGACTTTGCAGGATGGTACTACGATAAAGAGTTAACCCTTCCAGTAGATCTTGATTCTACATTTGAAGTACCTGAAATTCTATATGCAAAATGGCAGGAAATAAGTTATAAAGTTACTTATGATCCAAACGGTGCATTGAGATTTGATGGAGAAGATAAAGTTGAAGAAGAAACTGTAATACCGGGCGAATCCATAGAAATCGCAAACCTGTATGATGTATATGAAAACCCTGGACATAGCTTAATGGGATGGAGTTTTACCTCGACAGGAGGCGTTGACCTTGAAATAGATCAAGTATATACACCAACCGGTAATATAACACTATACGCAGTATGGGGTGAATTTTAATAAATTAAATTAGATGCGAAAGCATCTTTTTTTATGTTTCAAAAAATAGTATAATATATCTATGGAAAGAAGTACTTTAGTAAATATAAATGGTAAGACTATTGAAGTTAAAATAATATACAAGAATAATAAAAATATGTATTTAAGAGTAAAAAATGACTTATGTATTTATATTACTTGTAACAGACTATATAGCATGAAAGATATAACTAGGTTTATTAAATCAAATGAGAACTCTATAGTAAAAATGCTTGAAAGACAGGAAAGGTTGAATAAAAAGGAAGAGTATTTTATATATCTTGGTAAAAAATATGAGATAGTTTATTGTGAAGAATTCAAAGAAATAGTCTTTGATGGAAACAAAGTGTATACTAAAAATGAAAAACATCTTGGCAAATATACAAGAAGAGAAGCAGAAAGAATATTTAATGAAAGATTTAAATATATCTTTGATAAAATGAATTTGGACATTAAAGTTCCAACTTTGATAATTAAAAATATGAAGGCTAAATGGGGTTATTACAATAAAAATAGAAACACTGTATGTTTAAACTTAAATCTAATGAAATATTCTATTGATGATATAGACTATGTTATAATTCATGAGTTATCGCATACCGTACATTTTAACCATTCAAAAGATTTTTGGAATTTAGTTGTAAAATATAAGAAAGATTATAAAAATAA
>CAZVIQ010000064.1:0-3875 GCA_964626795.1 uncultured Muribaculaceae bacterium | reverse complement strand
ATTAAAATTAATTTAAATTATAAGTTTTTACCCGTGGTAATTCTACACTATCTTAACTATTGATAAACTCACTTTAATATATTAAAATATATATTAGGAATATTTGATAGTTTGGGCGATTCCTTCTTTCGATAAAAGAAAGGAGGTGATGATAAATGAAAAGAGCAGATATTTTAATCTCAACTCTTATCATTATTATCCTTTTACTAATTATATTACTTTTTGTAATTTTAATATAAAAGAAAATCACCTAACTCAGTATTGAATTAGGTGATACCCAATTTTAGGAATCACCCAACACTGAATATTGAATGTTCCTTTTTTATTATATGAAGTTTCCTTCGTACATATACATAATAGCATATATAATAAATTTTGTCAAAACAATGTTAATTATAAATAAACTATTGTTTATATTAAATAAAGAAGTTATTCATTAATTTACATAAAAAATTCTACATGATATAATTGTTACATAAGGAAGTGTCAAAATGGAAAGATTATTAACAGGACTTCAACCAACCGGAGAATTAACTTTAGGAAGTTATTTAGGTGCAATTAAGCAAATGGTTGAATATCAAAATAAATACGAAACTTTTATTTTTGTACCTGATTTACATGCAATTACTTTACCTCAAGACAGAGATCAACTTAAAAGTAGAATAAGAAAGAATATCGCTTTATATTTAGCATGTGGAATAGACTCAAATAAATCAATAATATTTATACAAAGTGAAAATCTTTACCATGCCAATCTTTCATGGGTTTTAGAATGTAATTCATACATGGGTGAAATGTCTAGAATGACACAATTTAAAGATAAGAGTTCAAAAGGAAAAAATATTCCTACAGGTCTATTTACTTATCCGGTTTTAATGGCTTCTGATATTCTTTTATATGATGCTGACTACGTTCCAGTTGGATTAGATCAGAAACAACATGTAGAACTTACTAGAGATATTGCAGAAAGATTTAATAACAAGTATGGAGAGACTTTTAAGATTCCATTACCAATAATTCCTAAAATTGGAGCTAAAATAAAAGATTTACAAGATCCTAGTAAAAAAATGAGTAAATCAAGTGATAATGATAAAGGAATACTTTTTCTTTTAGATAGTGAAGATGATATTAGAAAAAAAATTATGTCTGCAGTAACTGACAGTGAAAATAAAATATATTTTGATGAAGAAAATAAGCCGGGAATTTCCAACCTTTTAACAATTTATTCTTCTTTGAAAGAAAAAAGTATTGAAGAGGCAGTTAAAAAATTTGAAAATAGTAATTATGGAAACTTTAAGAAAGCAGTAGCGGATGCAGTAGTTGAGAAGTTTTTAGATATTCAGAAAAAATATAATGAAATAATAAATTCAGATGTTTTAGATAGAATACTTGATAAAGGACTTAATACTTCATTAAAAATAGCTGAAAAGAAATATAAAGAAGTATGTGAAAAAGTGGGTTTAGGAAGATAAGTATCACAAAAATCTCACAAATTATCTTTATAATATTATTTATGAGGTGACAATAAATGAAAATATTAATTGTTGATGATGAATTGCTAATAAGGAATGTAATAAAAGAATACTGTAAAAATGAAGACTATCAAACTTTCGAAGCAGAAAATGGTGAAGAAGCATTAAAAATATTAAAAAACAATAAGATAGATTTAGTGATTTTAGATATAATGATGCCTAAAATGGATGGTTTTGAAACTTTAAAAGTTATAAGAGAAGAAAAAAATATACCTGTAATTATTTTATCTGCAAGAAAAGAAGAATATGATAAATTAACTGGATTTGATATAGGCGCTGATGATTATATGATAAAGCCATTCAGTCCAAAAGAGCTTATCGCGAGAATAAAGGCAATATTTAAAAGAACTATAAAGCTAGAAAAAGTATTTACATATAATACTTTAAAATTAGATTACTTAGGCAGAAGTCTTACTATTGACAATATAAATATTTTGATTACACCTAAGGAATATGAACTTTTAACATATTTTATCGAGAATAAAGGTATAGCATTATCAAGAGAACAACTTCTTAATTCAGTCTGGGGTTATAATTTTTATGGAGATGACAGAACTGTAGATACACATATTAAAATGCTTAGACACAATTTAGGTAAATATAGAGTATTGATAAAAACTGTAAGAGGAATGGGGTATAAGTTTGAAATCGAAGAGTAGTTTAAAAGTTAAAATATTATTACATTTGACTATCTTTTCAGGTTTAATACTTTTTTTCTTGTGGTTTTTTCAAATACTATCTTTAGATCTTTTTTATGAACATGAAACTAGAAAAACTATGAGAGAAGTTCGCAAGGAACTAATTGAAGCCTACAATAATTCCAGTAATGAGAATGTCTACGATAATCTTTCCTATATACAAAATGTATGTATTGAAATAATTAGAGATAATTATTTGATCTATTCATCTGATGCAATGAACAGAGGATGTCTTATAGAAAGTAAAAATCAAAAATTAATATATCGTTCTGATTTTCAGAATTCTAATTATGATAAAAAAAATTATACGTTAATAAATGATAGATTAAATAATAAAACATTAGTATATGCAGTAAAACTTGATGATTATACTTATGCTTATATTAATACTTCTTTAGAACCTATTGATTCTACAATTCTAATATTAAAAAAGCAGTTTATTTATGTAACTTTCAGTGTGCTTTTTATATCACTTTTTATTGCTTATTATTTATCTAAAAGAATAAGTAAACCTATTGTCGCGATGAATAAAAGTGCTAAAAGACTTGCAAGAGGAGAATATGAACCATTTAGAATAAACAGTGATATTGAAGAAATAAATGAACTTGTAGAAACTCTTAACTTTGCTTCAGCAGAACTTTCTAAAACAGATGAATTAAGAAAAGATTTAATGGCTAATGTTTCACATGATTTAAAAACACCTCTTACAATGATTATGGCGTATGCTGAAATGTGTAGAGATTTAAATATAAAAGATGAAAATAAAATAAAAGAAAATCTAAATATAATAATAGAAGAAAGTGAAAGATTAAATGTTTTAGTAAATGATATATTAGATTTATCACTTAATGAGAGTAAAATAAATAATTTAGATATAGAAGAATTTGATATTACTCAATTAATAAAATCTATTTTAAAAAGATATGATATTTACAAGGAAAAAGAAGGCTATAATCTTATATTTGATGTTAATGACAAATTTATAATAAGGGCAGATAAACAAAAAATAGAACAAGTAATATATAATCTAATTAATAATGCCATAAACTATACTGGAAAAGATAAGAAAATAGAAATTACATTGGTTTTAGTAGATGATAATTTAAAAGTTTCGATAAAAGACACTGGAAAAGGAATAAAGCCTGAAGAAATAAATGATATTTGGAGAAAGTACTATACTTCAAATAAAAAACATAAAAGAAATATTGTAGGAACAGGTTTAGGACTTTCAATTGTAAAAGGTATATTAGACAATCATAAATTTATTTATGGAGTTGAATCTATAAAAAGAAAAGGTACAACATTTTACTTTGAAATAAATAAAGAAAATATAGTTTTAATAGGTGAAACTCGACAAAATTAGTGCTTGAACAAGTCACATAATAATGATAAAATCATTCTATAGGATAGAGTGATTTTTTATGAAGAAGTATGATAAAAAATTAATGGCAATAGGAATATCTATAATAGGAATAGTAGTGGTTTTAACAATAGGACTAACCTATGCATTTTTTACTGCGAATATAGGTGGTAATGAAAACGCTACTCAAACTGTAATAACAACTGGAACATTAAGAATAACTCTTACAGATACCGAAATAATATCACTTTCAGAAGCGCTTCCAGGATCAAGTGCAACAAAAGT
>CAZVIQ010000063.1:0-3997 GCA_964626795.1 uncultured Muribaculaceae bacterium | reverse complement strand
AAATGATAAAGATAACAAAATTGTAAAAGATGCTGTTAATAAGTTTATAGATATTAACAAAAATGGTAAATATATAAGAGCTGTATTAATTGCTCTAGGTTATAAAATGGGTTCTAATAATTTTGATGATGAATTTATTAAACTGGCTCTTGCTTATGAAACTTTTCAGACAGCAATACTTGTTCATGACGATATAATTGACAATGCTACTACAAGAAGAGGAAAAGAAACAATTCCTACGAAATATAATAAAGAGTTTGTATTTAATAATAAAGATAAAAACTTTGAAAAAGAAAAGAAAAACATTTCTAATTCAATGGCAATCTGCGCTGGTGACTTAGGATTTTATCTAGCTAATAAAATTATTATTGATAATTATAAAGATTGTAGTAATTTTGCAGATATATTTAATTATTTCAATAATATAGTAATAAATACAATAAAAGGTGAAATGATTGATGTAATGCTTCCTTTCAAAGAAAAGTATAAATTTTCAAAATCTAATGAAAAAGATATTATGCAAATCTATCATTTAAAAACATCTTGGTATACAATTATTGGACCATTTATCTTAGGATTACTATTATCTGGAAACACTGACAACATCGAAAGTATAGAAAAGATTTTAAATAATATAGGTATAGCATTTCAAATCAAGGATGATATTATAGGCATATTTAATGATGCTGAAACACTTGGCAAGTCTAATCAAAGTGATATAAATGAATATAAACAAACAATTCTTTATTCTTATGCATCTAATAACGAAGAATATAAAAACGAATTATTAAAATACTATGGTAAAAGTAATTTGAATGAAAAAGAATTACAAAAAGTAAGAGATATCTTTATTACTTCTGGTGCACTGGATTATGGATTAAATAAAATGAATGAATTATTTGACCACTCAATACTTGAAATAAACAATACAGATTTTATTAATGAAGAAATAAAATCAATATTATTAGGATTAATTACATATCTAAAGATTAGAAACAAATAATTACATGTTCTGCATGTAATTTTATTTTAAATTTAATACTTTTAAATCTTTAATTGCTGGTCCATAAATTACATGACCATATCTATCAAATATAGAACCATGACATTTAGACTCCCAGACTTTATCTACACTGTTCCATATTAAAGCACAACCCATATGAGTACATTTATTTTCAAGAAATACAAAGTCATTTTCATTTTCTCTATAAACAAGTACATTATGTTTTTTATATCTCATAACTTTACCACTTCCAATTTCCATATTTTCAATATCGTGCTTTTTAACAAATACTTTACTAATTACTAATCCATCTATCACATGTGCAACCATTCTAAAAGTACTCTTTATATCTTTTAATAACGTATACCTTTTTGTTTTACATAAACAGGTTTCATTTCTACCAAGTATTAAATCCACTATATTCTTTCCCGCTATAGCGGCATTAGTAAATCCCCATTTTTGAAATCCAGTTGTTAAGAAAATATTAGGATTCATATTTGAATATCTTCCTACAAAAGGAAGTGAATCTATAGACATGCAGTCTTCTGTATACCATTTACCGAGTATTTTGGCGTTTTTATCAAGTTCATATATTTTATTTATCAGTTGTTCATAACATTTTTCAACATCGACATTTATACCAGAAAAGTGATCGCTTCCACCTATGATAAGCGTTGAATTATTATAAGATCTTATATAAAAGAACGGTTCATCTAATGATACATAATTAGCATTTAGTTTTAATTTTGTTTTAAAGGCAACTGCATATGATTTACTTTGAAAAAGTTTAGCAAAATAAAGATTATCTGGATTTAAAAAAGGATAGTGTGCCGACATAATAATTTTATTTGTTATTATTTTATATTTATCATTTATTACTACTTCATATTTCTCGGAGCCCTTATTTATTTCAGTTACAATAGAGTTCTCATAAATTTCACATTTATTTCTTTTTAGAACATCAATAATTCCTTGCATAAATTTTACTGGATTAATAATTAATTGATTTTTAAATTCTATTCCGTTTTTAAAATTAATAATATTATCACTAAAGTTTAAAAATCTTACATTTTTAGCAAAAGTTTTTATTAATTCAAATTGGCTTTTTAATATTTCAATGTTTTTTTCTGCACTAGAGTATAAAATTGTACTTTCCTCTATAGAATCACATTCTATTTTTTCTTCTTTTATAATTTTCTTAATTATTCTTAAACCTTCAATTTGTGCTTTCAAATACAGTTCTGCTTTTTCTTCTCCTTGTTTTTGCGAAATCTCGTGATATAAAGCATCATGCGCAATACTTACTTGAGCAGTTGTGTATGCGCTCACACCTGAAGCTAAATTTTGCCTATCAACTAAAATAAAATCTATATTATTTTTCATCAAATTATAAGCACACATCAATCCAGCTATTCCACCACCAATAATTAAAACCTGAGTATTTAAATTCTTATCTACTATAGGAAAGTTATTAAATTTATAGTCTTTCATCCATATTGATTGCACAGTTATCACCTTTAATTAGTATTAACAAAAATAAAAATTTAAAACAAAAATTATTTTATTGACAACATAATATTTCTTTGAGATACTTGTTTTGTAAATATTTAAATTTACCTTATAAAGAGTGATTGAGAGACTGGCTCTATGAAATCACAGCAACCTATTAAATTAGGTGCTAAGCCCAGATGAATAAGGATAACTAACACATAGGTTATTCTATGTGTTTTCTTTTTAAGGTAATAAAAAGGAGGAAAAATGAAAAAATTATTTACATCAGAATCTGTTACAGAAGGACATCCGGATAAAATATGCGATCAAATATCAGATGCAATTTTAGATGCCTATTTATCTGTTAATCCTAAATGTCATGTTGCTTGCGAAGTTGCTGTTACAAAGCAATTTGTCTTAATTATGGGAGAAACAAACTCCGAGAATAAAATAAATATTGAAGATATTGTTAGAAAAACAATTATTGATATTGGTTATGATAATGATGACTATGGATTTAACGGTAATACCTGTGAAGTATTAATTAAAATGAATAATCAGTCTGAAGATATTAAAATAGGTGTTGAAAAAGATAATGAAATAGGCGCAGGTGATCAAGGTATTATGTACGGATTTGCCTGCACTGAAACAAAAGAACTTATGCCAATGCCTATAATACTTGCTCATAAACTCGCTATGAGGTTGTCTGAAGTAAGACATAATAATATTTTAAACTATTTAAGACCAGATGGAAAAACACTGGTAACCGTTGAATATGAAAATAATAAAGTAAAAAGAGTTGATACAATTGTTATCAGCGCTCAACATAACGATTCAATTAAATTAGAAGAACTAAGAAACGATATTATCACTCAAGTGATTATGAAGGTGATTCCAAAAAAGTTAATAGATAAAAAAACAAAAATATTAATAAATCCAACAGGAAGATTTGTTATAGGAGGACCTCTTGCAGATTCAGGACTTACAGGTAGAAAAATAATTGTTGATACTTATGGTGGTTATGCACATCATGGTGGAGGAGCTTTCAGTGGCAAAGATGCAACAAAAGTAGATAGAAGTGCTGCTTATTATGCAAGATATGTTGCTAAAAACTTAGTAGCAGCAGGAATTATGGAAAAATGTGAAATTCAAGTATCATATGCAATTGGAGAAATTAAGCCAATATCAATATATGTGGATACTTTTAATACCAGTAAATACTCTAATCAATATGTTATAGAATTAATAAATAAAATATGGGATTTTTCTCCAAAAAATATAATAAATTCTTTAGAATTAAATAAGCCTATTTATAAAAATCTGGCTTGTTATGGTCATATTGGAAGAAATAATGTTTCTTGGGAAAAAATAGATAAAATTTTATTAATAAAAAAGTACATAAAAAAATATCAGGTTTAAAAAATCTGATATTTTAATTTTATACAAATAAAAAAATTGGCAACTTCCTATTTTCGCATAACTATCGTCGGCGTTAAAGTGCTT
>CAZVIQ010000062.1:0-4072 GCA_964626795.1 uncultured Muribaculaceae bacterium | reverse complement strand
TAAATAATGATGAACAGGGGGGGTTTAAAAAAACCGTAATCAACTGGTATCCTGGCCATATGGCTAAAACAAAAAGAGAAATTAGAGAAATAATTAAAACAGTAGATATAGTAATAGAAGTAGTTGATGCTAGAATACCGAGAAGTTCACATGTAGAAGATATCGACAGTATAAAAGGAAACAAACACACAATAATAGTATTTAATAAATATGATATATGTGATAGAAAAAAGACTGATGAATTTATAAAATTTTATGAAAATAACGATTATAAAGTTATAACCTGTGACTCTAAAAATTCAAATGACTATAAAAAGATTATTAATTATATAAATAACTTTATGAAAGATACTAATAATAAGAGAAAGAATAAAGGTTTACTTAATAAGAAAGCAAATGTTTTAATTATAGGAGTGCCAAATGTAGGTAAAAGCACTCTTATAAACAAAATGGCTGGAAGAGGAATCGCTTCAGTTGGTAATAAACCAGGAGTGACTAAATCACTTAATACTATTAAAATAAATGAGTTATTTAATCTAATAGATACACCGGGAATATTATGGCCTAAGATAAAAGATGAAGAGACTGCCTTAAATCTTGCATCTATGACAACCATAAAAGAAAGTATACTTCCTATTAATAAAATTGCTTTGCATATATTACACAAATTGAATGATAATTATAAAGAAATACTTACAGATAAGTTTGGTATTGATGAAGTAAATAATGAGGAACTAGAGGAAGTTTATACTGTTATTGGAAAATTAAAAGGTATTCCAAATTATAAAGGTGAACCAGACTATGATAGAATAAGTGAACTTATAATAAATATGATTAAACAAGAAAAAATTAAAAACGTTACTTTTGACAATCTATAGTTTTTATGATATAATAACTCCCATAAAAAGAAGGGGGTTTTTTATGGAACCGGTTGTAGATTCAAAAGGAATAAAAGTTGTTTTGCATAGTGATAGAAGCTGTAATGAAAAGAGAGATTATATATTGGAATATTGTTTAAGAGAAGGATTTAATGAATCAGTATGTAAAGAAATTACATTATTAGCAAATAATAACAAAGTTAAATTCGAAACTTCAAAACAAAAAATAAATTTATATAAAACACTATTTGAAATGCTCGGTTTTTCAACAGAAGATTTTATATTATTTATCAACAATAATAAGTATGTTATTTTAGAAAGAAATATTAAAGAAATATATATTAATTTTAAAACTAATTTAGCAATTTTATCATTTTTTGGAATTGAAATAAAACCTAATTTACTAGCAAAATATGGTTCTCTTTATATGACAAGAACACCGGATGAAACTTTTGCAGTTATTAAAGAAATGTTTGAAGCTGAAGTAAGGGAATGTGAATCAGCAGCAAAAAATAAAAGATTACCAAGAAAGAAATTTTTAATTACACATGAAAAAATAGACCATGTATTAATTAGATTAACTAAACAAGAATTAAAAGATAAAACAAGTAAATATCCTTTCTCTGCTAGACAACAAATTCTTATGAATTTAAGGTTTGAAGTTGAATGTAAATCTAAAGGAGATAAAATTGAGGGCGATTCATATAAAATTCAAAGAAATGGAATAGGTGAATAATATGGAAGTTAGTTTAGTAAGAAAAATTAAAGAATCAGGTGAAATTGATTGTTATCAAGCTGCGTCAAAAAGTATGAGCAATGCTATTGCAGAATGGTGTTTAACAGAAGGTTTTGATGAAACAGTATATAATGTAATTTCTTCTGTGGTTAATAATGGATCTTCAAAATTTGGTGTTATAAAAAGTAAATTAGATATTTTCAAAAACATATTTAAAATGTCGAGTTTTAGCACTGAAGAATATATAGCATTTATAAATAAAAATAAATCTTACATAATTCAAAGAAATATAAAAGAAATATCTAGTAACTTAAAAACTAATATAGCAATTTTTTCTGCATTAGGATTAGATATTAGACCTAATTTATCAACTAGAGACTGTTCTGCTTACTTCTTTAGAAAACCAGAAGAAATGTATGCTGTTTTAATGAGTTTACATGCTTCTGAGAAGAAAGAACATAAGAAAGCAGAAGTGAGAAATAGAAAACCTAGAAAGAAATTTCTTACACCTGAAAATACAACAAGGTTTTTAGTATATGTTTCTAAAGATGTATTAGATAAATTAACTGAAAAATATAAATTAACGCCTCAAAAGAAAGCGTTAATTAATTGTAGATTTGAATCTTTATGTAGAGCTAGAGCAAATACAGAAAGTCAAAAGGTTTATTCAAATTAAGAGTTTTAACTCTTTTTTTATTGTTAGAACTTCTTGATAAATTAGCATTATAATGATAAAATCACTTTATAAGGATAGAGTGATTTTTTATAAAAAAAAACTTAAGTATTATATTGATATTAATAATAACATTAATAATAGTAATAAGTTTTAATTTTGTAAAAAACAATAAAAAAGAATATAAAGTAGTCTCTGATTATAGTAAACTGGCAATATTAATAGATGGAGTTCCATCAAATAGTATTCCAACAGATAAATATTGTTATATGACAAATAACTGTACTGGTTTGACTTTGCATTGGAACTCAGCAGAGAAAAAACTAAAAATGAAATCAGCAGGAGATATAACAGTGCCATCATGTACACTTAGTTTTGAAGAAGTACCAACTGAGATAAAAGTAAATGGAAGTATAAATAATAATCCATCTGGAGAACTGGGAATAGAAAGCTATAACTGTGGAGATGCAGAAATAACATATGACAGTAAACTAAATATAACATTCAATACAAAGCCTGAATCCTGCACAGTAAATTTAATAACATGGAAAAATAATAATGCACCAGTATTAGTAGCAGGAATGACACCAGTAAAATGGAATGCAAGCAATGTAGAGAGTACAACAACAGCAAGTGATTCAGAATGGTATGACTATAGTGCAAAGAAGTGGGCAAATGCAAAGACAGCAGATGGATCATACTGGGTCTGGGTGCCAAGGTATGCATATAAAATAACAAGTGGATATCATACAGGAGGAGAACTTACAGCAGGAGAAATAGATGTAAAGTTTTTAGTAGGAAAAGGAAACTTATCAAAAGATGGAACAAAGATAGAAACAAGTGGATATAATGCAGATACAAAAAACACAAGTATGCATTATTTTACCCATCCAGCATTCACATTTGGAAGTGAAGAAATAACAGGAATATGGGTAGCAAAGTATGAAGCAAGTGTGAACCCAACATCAGATGCTTGTTATACATCAGAAAGTGCAGCAAACTGTAATAAAACCACATTAATTCCAGCGTTTAAACCAAATCTAAAAAGTTGGAGATTTATACAAATAGGAAATATATATGAAGTTGCATACAATTTAAAAAGTAAAAGTAATTATGGCTGGAGCGGAACTACAGTAGATACACATTTAATAAAAAATACAGAATGGGGAGCAGTAGCGTATTTAGCTCAATCAGCGTATGGTGCAAATCAGGAAGTGTGGATAAATAATAATAATACATATGTAACAGGGTGTGCGGGTTCAAGTGTTTCAGCAGGTAATTATGCAGGGTGTCAAAACGCATATAACACTTCAACAGGAGGAAAAGCAAGCACAACACATAATATTACAGGAATATATGATATGAGTGGTGGAACATATGAGTATACTGCATCATATGTAAATAATGAAGATGGAAGCTTAACAACAAATGGAAGCCAAATAATAAGTGCTAATGCAAAATATAAAGATGTATATGCAAAAGGGTCTACAGACTCTGCATCATTAAATTATGAAGCAAATAAAAACAAATATGGAGATGCCTTTTACGAAATAAGTAAATCATATGAAAATAGTAATTCGTGGTATGAAGATGTTTCTGGTATGCCATATTCCACTAGTCCATGGTTTTTACGTGGTGGACACCATAACAACACTACCGGAGCAGGACTTTTCTTCTACTTTCCCTTTGCAGGTGCATCTGATATTGGCAGTGGTTTTCGTGCAGTTGCTATAATTCCATAATATTTCTTTTGATTATTTAATGTGTTTCTGTTATAGTAATTAT
>CAZVIQ010000061.1:0-4227 GCA_964626795.1 uncultured Muribaculaceae bacterium | reverse complement strand
ATTTTTCAAATACAGAAAAATAAAAGTATTTAATATTGGAAAATATCTTATATTATAACCCAAAAATTTAAGAACAAAAGTATCTGTCTTTATTCTTACTTTAAAATAATTATTCAGTCTTTAAATATTAAATAAGCTTTATATTAATGTCGACAATTAAAAAAGCAGTTATCTATATTTTCTGCTTTCTAATTTAAAAATTCCTTTTGCAACATCGTCAATCATCTTATTTAATTTAATAATTTCTTTCCTTATATGCATCACCAAATTTATTGTATACATTTAATTGTTTCTTTGCATTAAATAAGACAAAACTAGATATATTTTTTATAAATTTTCTACACCTTGTACGATAGATGACAAATCTACTTTATTAATATCTGTAAAAGATATTTCATATGTAAAATTAGTATAATTTGAATCTAATAAATAATTATTATAATGTGTCATATTCATAAATATACCAGTTAGAGATGTTTTATATCTTATATCAATGCTGATCTCTTTATTCAGCGAAGTAAATTCGTTAGTATTATGTATTTTATTATAGTCCGTTAAAACATTATTTAAAGGTATCTTATATCTTTTAATATTATATTTTTCTTCCTGAAGAGTTATAGCAGATATACTGTTATCTTCAAGTAGTGTTATTAGATTTTTCATATCTAAAAAGGTTTCATCATATTCATAAATCTTTGTATAACTATTACTTTTTTCTATTGTTTCACCATTTATAGTAAAATAATTATCTTTATGTCTAAAATATGTACTTTCATTACCTCTGTAAGTTATATAATATATCTCTGTATCTTTATCTTGTATTCTTTTAATTATATTAACTAAGTCAGTGTCCACGATTATAGATAAATTCATTTCATAATTATTATTTTTTAACTCAGTAAGCAACTCTAAAACATTATCTTTCACTTCAGATTGATTATTTGTATTATTGTTTGAGTTTGTATTTGAAGGATTTGCATTATTTGTAAATCTCATAAAAATTATTAAAACTGCAAAAACTACAACATATATTATAAGTTTCTTTTTATCGTTTTGTAGTTTTTCATCTTCTGTATACACTTTTTTATTTAGCTTAAAATCAGATAACTTTTTCATTAAATACTTCTCCTAATAAATTCTTTTTACCATTTATAAATTCAGATGCAGACATTTCCTTTTTACCAGATTCTTTTACTTTAGATATTATTATATTTTTATCACCGCACATTACAGACAAGCCATTTTTATCTGCGTTTATTATTTCTCCTGGTTTACCTTTAGTTTGATTGCCAATTTGGCAACTTAATATTTTGATTTCTATTCCATTTAATACTGCATACGCTGTAGGCCAAGGATACAATCCTCTTACCTGATTATAGACTTCTCTTGCAGGTTTATTAAAGTCTATAAGCTCTTCTTCTCTTTTAATGTTGTAGGCAAAAGTAACCTCATCTTCATCTTGTACAATTCTTTTGTTACTTTTTGAAAAAATTTCAGGTAAAGTACTTATTAATAAATCAGTTCCAAGAATACTAAGTTTATCATGTAGTGTTCCAGCATTGTCTTCATCACTGATTATAATTTCTTTTTGGCTTATTATATCTCCTGCGTCCATTTTATCACTCATATACATTATCGTAATACCAGTTTTTTCATATCCGTATATTATTGCTTTATGAATTGGAGCACCCCCTCTAAGTTTAGGCAGTAAAGATGCATGAACATTAATTGCTTTATATTCTGGAGCATCCAGCAAAACAGTAGGGATAATCTGACCATATGCACATGTGATTATAATATCAGGTTCTGCATCCAATACTTCCTGATAATCATTTCTAATTCTATCAGGCTGAAAAACTTTAATTCCATTTTTTATTGCTATATTTTTAACAGGAGAAAATTTTATTTCTTTTTTTCTTCCAACTTCTTTATCTGGCTGAGTTACTACAAGAACTACATTAGTATGCTTTATCAAGTTTTCTAGAACTAATGATGCAAAAGCTGGAGTACCCATAAAAACAACTTTTTTATCTTTCATTATCTTTCTCCTTACAAACATCAATATATGAAGTAGCATTTGATATTTCTAAAAGTTCTTCATTAGTAAGTTTTATAGCAGAATTTGAACTTCCACAGGCGGGATATATATATTTAAATTGTTTTAAACTTTCATCTAAGTAAACTTTAATCCCAGGGTTTATTCCAAATGGACATACTCCACCTGCGTCATGCCCAATTATTTCTCCTACTTTATCTCTTTCAATCATCCTTGGTTTTTCTTTGAAATATTCTTTAAACTTTCGATTATCTATTCTATAGTCTCCAGCACACACTACTAAAATATATTCACCATTTATATTAAATGCTAAACTTTTTGCAATCTCATTGTTTGTTAATCTAAGTGCCTTTGCAGCTGTTTCTACTGTTTCAATAGTAACATTTAATTCTATAATATCATTTTCTTTATTATATTTTTTCAAATATTCTTTAACTTTTAATAAAGACATTCTATCACATCCTAAGATAAATTATACCTTATTTTATATTAAAATAAAACTTTAACTCCATTAAATTTTGTTAAAGTTTAAAATTATTTTACTAAAACTCATTCACATAATTCTCCACTAGTGAATTTTTCATTTAACTCTAATATATATTTTTTACTGTTTTGACTATCTCTTACACTTTCAAATTCAACTTTTTTATTTCTATAATTAAATTCATATAAAACATCTGGTTCTTTAGTAAATTCAACTAATATTGTCCACTCATCATAAGATAATATTGCATTTAAATATAAATGACTAACTTTAATGCTTTTAATTGAATCTTTCGAACAGTTCTGAGTTTTTAAATATTCTCTTGTTTTTATTTTAATATTTTCACTTCCAATTAATTTATAAAATAATAGTACTCCTAAAACTATTACCAAAATAAGAATAATTATATTTTTTTTATTTTTCATTTTTCCTCCTACAAATTGTAGTTTAAATTTACTTATTTTTTCGTATTAATACATCTGGATAATCTTTGTGTATTTTTTCGGCAGAAATATAATTATTATTTAATGCATATTTAAGAGTCATTGTTTTATTTGTTAAACTAAAAGTAATTAATATTTCATTACTTTTCATACATTTTAAATAGTAATTATAATTATTATCCTTATATACTAATTCTTCTGCACTATCACAATTATATGAAATATCTAAAATATTATAAAATACATAATCTGTTTCTCTTTCTATTATTTTTCTTAAATCTGTATCTTTATTTATATTTGTATAATACGAACAGCCAGCATTATAAATGCTTTTAGGAATAATTCTTTTGCCATCACTCCAAACATAAACTATATCAATTAGTTCATTATTACTATTATACATTTCAAAATCAAAACCATGCCCATCACATAAAAAGTCGTCACCATATTGTCTACTATTTGAAATAAAATTTAAAATTTCAGTTACTGATTTTTTATCTTTTACTACACCAAGCTCTTTATTCCCTGTTTTAATTACTATTTTATTTGTGCCATTTAATTTATTTAATGTTTTATCAGGAATGTTTTTACCATTACTAACAACATTGTTACTAACACACTTATTTGCTAATTCATTAAAATCAATATCATTTAAATTGTTGTGCAAATATATTGATATACCTTCAGACCCAATTATATGTCTTTGATATGTAGAATATTTTTTTAAAAAATAAGATTCAAAATCTTTCATGACATCAGCATCAAAAGTCTTATTATTTTCGACTACAATAATATACATGTTTTCTTTATCAGAATAGGCACCTTTAAAATAAGATATTTTATCTTTTTTACTTGATATTTCACTTAATGATATATCGTTCAGGTTACTATTTTCTGTTAAAATATATCCGTCCAATTCATTTACTAAACATTGTAAAATTTTTTCATCCGCCTTATCTTCAATTCTTCTATTATTATCACAGCCTGATATTAGAAATAAAATAATAACTATAAATAAACCATATAAGTGCTTTTTCATAATTCTCCCATTTCAATTAATACATTTATTATATCATTTATTTAATTACATGTAAAAATATTACAATTCACTATTTATCTTATTTCTTATAATATAAAATATCATTCTCTTTGACAGTATAATAATAAAATTCATAACTATTATAATCTTATAATTGTTATATATAAATATGATGGATAAAAAACAAGAAACTTAGAAAATCAAA
>CAZVIQ010000060.1:0-4348 GCA_964626795.1 uncultured Muribaculaceae bacterium | reverse complement strand
GCTCAAGCTAAAATAAACAATAAATAAATAAAAAAGAAGTAAAACATAATTAGATATTGTTTTACTTTTTTTATTCTATAAATACTTGCCTAATAGAATATATTTTGATAAAATCACTTTAGAATAAAGAAAGGTAAGCGTATGAAGAAAAAAAGAGGATATACCATAATAGAAATGCTTTTGGTATTTGCATTGGTTACATTGGTGACTTCAACGGTTATAATATCTTATGAATTATTAAGTAATAATCAAAAGAAAAAGGATTATGAAAATATGCTAGAGAATATTAAAACAGCTTCTGAATTATATCTTAAAAATGATACAGCATATAAAATAAATCTTGATAATCTTAAAGTTATAAATTTGCCAGTTACAAATCTTGTAAGTGAAGGATTTCTTGATGAATACTATACAACTAATCCACAAAACAAAGAATCTATCATTAATTACTGTATACAAATTTCTTTAGGTGAATTAGGAGAATATATGTTTGGCGAATTTGAAGAATGCGGCAGTTTTTTAGTGCTAAACCCTAATCCAATGATTGTCTATAGTAAAGATGTAGATTTAATGTATGGAGTTCTTCCATTTGATAAAGATGGAAATAAGAAAGATGTAACTGAAGTTACAGTAGGAGCATTTAATCCTAATGATCTTAAACCAGATGAAGCAAAAATAGTTAAATATACTTATGATGGAAAAACATATGAAAGAGGAATAATATTTAAAGTAATAAAAACTGAAATTAATACAGGATCCGGAAACAAAGAGTACGAAGCAACTGTATCAGGCATATATAAAATAACTGCATACGGAGCTCAGGGAGATGGTAATGGTGGACGTGGTGGTAAAATCATTGGATATCTTAATTTAAATACTAATGATAAGATTGATGTAGTTATTGGTACCAGTAAGGGAGTAAATGGTGGAGGAAACAGTACTCTATATAAAGGTGGAGGCGCAACTGTTGTAAAGCTTAATGATACTGTAATACTAGCGGCTGCAGGAGGTGGAGGAGGTTCTAAAGGAACTAACGGAGGTTTAGGAACTGGACTCGGAGCAGATTGTAGTACAAACTTTGATAAAACAATTACATGCTCAAAAGGAAGTAATGGAGACACATTAGGTCTTGGAAAAAATATAGGAGGCGGAGGTGCTTCTGGTGAATATAGAAGTTGTACTGAGCTAGATGTAAAGTGGGATTCATGTGCAACAGGAACAAACACATGTAAAGAAGGATATGTTCAAGATACTACTGTGTGTACATTATATAAATCTTGCTCTAGTTGTAGTTGTAGCAGTTATGGAACAAAATATAGTTCATGTGCCTATACTTATTCAGAGTGCGTAGGCGGGTATGTTCAAGGTTCTTGTGCAAGCTGGAATTATTCTTACAGTGGGAAATGTTCGTGCAGAATGCAAAGTGGTCAAATTCCAGCAGATAATATTTCCTGTAATTCTAGCGCTTATCGCAGTGGATGTAACTCATATTGCAAAAGCTCTGGATATTACAATGGAACTGGATCCTGCAGTAGAAATCAAAGTAGCTGCAAATCATATAATCAAGTTTGGAATTCTTGTGTCTCAACTAGACAGGTATGTGAAGGTGGATATGTAACAGATTATAGTAATTGTGTTACTCGTAATAGATGTTCAAGCTGTCCTTGTGAAACATACGGTACAAAATTAGTACCTTGTGCCACTGGAAGTAATACTTGTCAAGGAGCCAGTGTTCCAGATCCGGAAAATTGTAAAACATTAAAAGAGAAAGAACATAATTCAGGTCAAGGTGGAAGTAATTATATATCTAGTACAGTGTTAAATTACGAAAATGCATCAAATGAACTATTAGGAGATGGTAAAGTAGTTATAGAATATATAGGTGAAAGCATATGAGAAAAATATTAGTAGTTTTAATAATATTTACTTTATTACTTGTTGGTTGTGATAAAAATAATGAACAGGAAAGTAAAGAGATATTAGAAAATCAGCTTAAAGAATATGCAAACAATATATTTGATATTGAATGGCTAAGCGGTGGAATTAATGCAAAAACTTATACTGTAACTTTAAGTGATATTAAAGATGAACTTGGTTTTGATACCTCAATGTTTAAAAATAAAAACGGAGATGAATGTGATTTTGAAAATACTAAAATAGAGTTTATAGTAAAAGAACAGATAGTACCTGATAAAACAAATTATGAATTAAAATATTACGTTGAATGCGATTAAAAGTATAGAAATATACTTTTTTTGTGGAAAACTCTAAAAGTAGCAAGAATTTTTAATATTTATATATAGATATTAAAAATTTATACTCTTTTTAATTCTTAAAGAGGAAATCTCATGCATCATTTTTAAATTTGTATAGTAGTATCCTCTTTGTTAAAATGCTGACAAAGGAGGTGAATAAAAATGATAAATAGGATTTTAGAATTTTACGAAAAAAATAAAATCTATATTTATGCTTTAGTAGCTTTAATAATTATTGTAGTATCAGTATTGTTTTTTAAAACATTTAATTTTAAAAAAACTGAAAAGCTTCAAGTATCAGTAAATGAAACTGAGAAAAAAGAGGAAGTTATTCCTGAAGAATATTATTACATTGATATAAAAGGAGAAGTTGTTAATCCTGGAGTATATAAATTAATAAAAGGTAGCAGAGTGATAGATGTAATTAATGTTTCAGGAGGACTTAAAGAAAATGCAAATACAAAGTATATAAATCTTTCAAAACAAGTGACTGATGAGATGGTAGTAGTGGTATATACAAATGAAGAAATACTTTCTTTTAAAGAAAAAGAAATAATTACGATTCCATGTAACTGTGAAAAGATAACAAATGATTCTTGTATTGAAAACATCAAAAAAGATTCAGAAGTAAAAACTGATGATGAAAAGAAATTAATTAATATTAATACTGCTACAAAAGAGGAATTAATAACTTTGACAGGTATAGGTGAAGCAAAAGCTGACGCTATAATAAAATATAGAGAAGAAAAACTCTTTGAACAAATAGAAGACATAAAAGAAGTAAGTGGAATATCAGATGCGATTTTTGAAAAAATTAAAGAGTTTATTACAATATAATATATTTATTTATCTATGTTTTATTATCACACTAATTTATGTGTTAATATGTACTTTATTTATTAAATATGAAAGTAATTACAATATAAAAGAAACAAAATTTTATGCATATATAATAGATTATAAAATAGATGGTGATAAATTAAATTTAAATTTAAGTGCAAAAGAGAAATTAATAGCTAATTACTATTTTAAAAACAAAAATGAAAAAAGTGAATTTTTAAAAACATATAGTATTGGTGATAAAATATATTTAAATGGAACATTGAAAAGACCTGTTAATAATACAATACCCAATACATTCAACTATAAAAAACATTTATATGGTAAAAAGATATTTTATATTTTAAATATAGAAAAATTTAGTTTAATAGAAAAAAATAAAAATATTTTATATTCAATTAAAAATTATTTCTTTAAAAGAATAGAAAGCATTGATAATAATCAATATATTTATGCTTTTATTTTAGGAGAAGATAATTATATAGAAAGCAGCATAACAGAAAAATACAAGACACTTGGTGTGACACACTTGTTTTCTCTAAGTGGACTTAATGTAATGGTCTTTGCTTTATTTTGTAAAAACTTATTGAAAGTTTTTAAGATATCAGAGTCTAAAAAATATATTATAACTTTTCTAATTTTATTTATTATGTGTTTTATAACAGGTTTTTCAGTTTCTATATTAAGAGCAACTTTATTATTTTTTCTAATTTCTTTAAATAAAATATATAATTTAAAAATTAAAACACTGAATCTTGTTCTTATATCGGGAATAATACTGTTAATTGTAAATCCCTTTTATATGTATGATTTAGCATTTTTACTGTCATTTTCTATAACTTATTTTATAGTTTTAAATAGTGGTTGGTATAGTAAAAAATATATTATTAATCTCTTAGAAGTAAGTTTTATATCATTTATTTCATCTCTTCCTATAATTGCATTTAACTTTTATAATATAAATTTATTTTCAGTAATAAATAACCTGTTTTTTATTCCATATGTCAATTATATAGTATATCCACTTAGTTTAATTATATTTTTATTTCCTGGATTACATAAGCTTTTTGCATTTTCTATTTCAATAATGGAAACAGTAACAATTTATCTAAGTAAAATTAACTTTCTGGTTTTTACTATACCTAAAATGTCTTTACTTCTAATATCACTATATTACATTATGATATTTTTATTTTCCTATAAAAAGAAAATAATTTATGTAATAGTTATGATAGTGATTTTAATTATAAATA
>CAZVIQ010000059.1:2488-4496 GCA_964626795.1 uncultured Muribaculaceae bacterium | reverse complement strand
GGGTTAAGCTTGGAGGTATAAATGAAAAAAATCATAAAATAATATAATTAGTTATATATTTAAAAGAGGTGATATATATTAACAACTTTAATTATGTTGGTACTAAAAAAAGAAAGAATTACTTTGAAGGTTGGTATTTTAGGATAGTTGACAATAATTGTTATTCTTTTATTTTTGGTCTTTCACTTAATGAAGAAGATTCTCATTCTTTTATTCAAATAATTGATCAAACTCAAAAGAAAGTATATTACTTTAGATTTAAAGTAAGTGATTTTCATTATGATAATAATATGATTAAAATAGAGAATAATTTCATTAGTGCGAATAGATTAAGAATATTAACTAAACCGTTTGATATAGATGTAAATATAACCCCTAATCTATTTTTAAAAAAGCGTATATTGAATGGTGGAGTGATGGGACCATTTAAATATTTTTATTTTCCTACACGCCATGAAATCATATTTATGAATGCTAAATTAAATGGATATGTAAAGAACAAAAATAAAAAACTTAAAATAGATGGAAATGGATATATGGAAAAAGATTTGGGAACCAGATTTCCAAAAAAATGGTTATGGCTTCAAACTAATAGTTTTCAAAATAGCAACATATCTATAACTATATCAAAAGCAGATTTAATAGGTAAAATTTCTGGATTCTTCTGTTTTCTTAATATAGAAGGTAAAGAATATCGCTTTGCGACATATGACGGTTCTAAAATTAGTAATTATCGTAATGGAAATAATGTTGAAATTATTATCAAAAGAGGAAAATATATTTTAAAAGTAGAAGTAAAACTAGAACCTGGTCATCTTATAATAGCGCCTGTAAAAAAAGCTAAAATGGAAAGAAAAATAGAAGAAAGTTTAACTTCTTCTTTAACTTTGTGTTTGTATAAAAATAACAAACTGATTTTTAGTGATACTGGTATTAATGTTGGAATTGAATATTTATATTAAACTTTAGTATTTTTAAAGTGTGTAAAATTGATAAAAAATATCTTATATAATTTTATAAGGTGTTTTTAATTACTTTAAAATGTGTTAAAATTAATGTGAAAACCTAGTATAAAAAAGATGTAAAATATAATTTGTCTGTAATCTATGTAATATAAATAGGAGGGATTATGAAATATTTAAGATATTTCTTTATTATAATCTTGTCAATTGCTTTTACTTTAGTTTTAACTGTTGGAATATTTTCTTATTCTATAAATTCTTTTATGTCAAAACAAAACGCTGTAAAATTATCAAATGAAATTGATTCTAAAAAGATATTGAAACCTAATATTAAAATTAATGCAGATATAGAAATCGATTATTTAGAAGTTCCAGAAGTAAAAGAATTACTTGATAATTATATTGCTAATTCAATGGATTATATAATTAAGAATGAAGATATACCTAAAATTACTGATGCAGATATTGAAAAAATTATTAATTCTGATTATTATCAAAGAGTATTGGGAATAAATTTATCAAAAGAAGAAAAAGAAGAATACTTTAATCAGTTAAAAGATATTTATGTTGATTATAATAATACTCTTGAAAAAGATTTAGTAACTATTAAGAATGAAATATATGAAAATGAAATTTTAAAAGTAATTCTTGCTGAAGGTTTTATTTCTAAAATTGCTGTTTTATTAATAGTTTTAATAATATTAGTATGGTTTTTTAGATGGAGTTGGTATCGTCCATTATCTTGGATTGGCATATCTGCAATTCTAGCAGGCGGATTAAATATAATATTGAATATTATACTTATTCCAGAAATGTTTGAAAATCAAAATGACTTTTTAACGAATTTTATAACAGAAAATTTGTTAGAAAAATGGCTAAAAGATGGAATTATGGTTGTTCTTTTTGGACTTACATTATTAATTATTTATTTTATATTAAGAAGTATATTTAACAAGAATGAAGAAGAAAAATTATTGGATAGTTTATAATTGAAAGGAGAATATTATGTATTATAAGAAATATGAAAGTGAAAGGTTATATTTATC
>CAZVIQ010000059.1:0-2388 GCA_964626795.1 uncultured Muribaculaceae bacterium | reverse complement strand
AAGACTTTTTTGAAAGAATATTATGAAATAAAAAATGAACAAGGAAAAGAAGTAAAGATTCCTATTCCTAAATTTTCTTATTACGATAATAAAAGTGAAAAATTTAATATTATATTAGATACTTTTATAAAACAAAATAAAATAAGAGAAGTAATTAATAATTATTTAGATACTTTAGAATCATGTTATGATGAAAGTTATTTTTATGACAAAGTCAGTGATATTACTATAAAAAAATATTATGTTAAAAAAGATTCAATCTTCAATAAGATTTATCTTGAATACGAAGATGGAAATTATTGTGAAAACGAATTTGTTTTAGAAAACAATTGGTTAGAAGATTTTATTTCTAAAGCTGAAATAGGAGAAATTGTAATAGAAAAATGTTTATTTGTTAATGAAAACATTAAATGTCAGAGTAAAAGCTTAGAAAATTATAATATTAAAGATTTATTAGAATTAATTAACAATATTGATACTAAAAGAATTGAGAATAAAAATAATATAAGTTTTGAAACAACAAAGGATTATTATTTATTGTCAGTATATTACAGTTTAGACAATTCTGCCTATAAACTAAATTTGTTTAATTATAATGGATATTTGGCTGTTAAAAGAATTGATAGTAACGATCACCAAAAGAATGCCATATATGATTTAGATGAAAATATTAATAAAATTTTTGAAGACATTTTTATAAAATAAATTTAAAAGAAAACTGATAGAGTTATTATCTGTCAGTTTCTTTATTATAACTTTTAATTAAATTTTCGAATCTATTATAACTATCTTTTTTTATTTCTTCAGTAAGTTCCATATAAGCATCAGTTTGATATTCGCTAATTCCTGATTCCATTTTTATAGCTTTACCATTTACAACTGAAACAATATTAGGTGCATATATTCTTTTTTCATTCATAAAAACTTTATTTCCATTATTATCATTTAAAGTATAATCGTTTAAAACATTATCCATTAAATCTAAAAGTTCATAATATTCTTTAGTACCTTCTTTTTCTGTAATTATTTCATTATTATCATCAAATTTTAATTTGCTTCTAATTTCAAATATGTTTACATAATAGATTTTATCTAATTCTAAATCTTTAGATACTTCAGTTAATATTGGAAGTACACTTCTACACCAAGGACAAGAAGCAAAACCAAAATATACTATAAAAGTTTCTTCGTTTTTCATTAATTCAACTATATCTTTTGGAGTTTTATAAACAAATGGATTATCTTTATCAATAGAAAGAGTTCTGATAAAATTATCAGTGTTTTCTACTGCTTTTCCATTTAATATTTCGTGTTCTTCTTTAAACTTTAAGGCATCATTTGATTTATTATAACATCCTGAAATGAATATAATTATAAACATTAAAGTTATAAGCTTAATACTTGTTCGCATATTTTCTCCTTTCCTTTTAATTGTATAAAATCAACACCTAACAAAGAATAAAAAGTGTGTTGAGAAGACTCGAGTTTAAGTTGAGTTATAAAAAATTATTTTTTTAAATAATTTTTTATAGCTTCTTTGATTGCTTCTTCTACTAGAACAGAACAATGTAGTTTTAAAGGTGGAAGTCCATCAAGTGATTCTACTACCTCTTTATTTGATATTTTTAATGCTTCTTCTATACTTTTTCCTTTTATTAATTCTGTAGTTACACTACTAGTTGCGATTGCTGCAGCACATCCAAAAGTTTTGAATTTCACATCTTTTATAATATTGTTTTCAATTTTCAAATATATTTTCATGATATCACCACATTTTGCGTTTCCTACTTCTCCGATTGCTTCTGCATCATTTATTTCTCCAACATTTCTTGGATTAGAAAAATGGTCTATTACTTTTTCACTATACATTTTTTTTCTCCTTTATTTTTTCATATAATGGTGACATACTTCTTAATTTATTAACTATATCCACCAAAGTTTCTATTAAATAATCAATTTCCTCTTTTGTATTATACTTTCCAATTGAGATTCTTAAAGATCCATGTGCTATTTCATGTGGTAAACCAATTGCTATAAGTACATGGGATGGATCAAGAGAACTAGATGTGCATGCGCTGCCGGTAGAAGCAAATATTCCTTTTAAATCTAAATTCAATATAAGACTTTCTCCTTCAATATATTTAAATGAAATATTACTATTTCCAGGCAGCCTGCTTTTAATATCGCCATTTATTTTTATATATGGTATTCTTTTTTGTACTTCAGATTCATAATAATCTCTTAAAAATTTTATTTTGATCCCATTTTCTTCTAATTTATTATAAGATTTTTCTATTGCTTCAGAAAGACCAACTATAGATGCAACATTTTCAGTACCAGCACGTTTTCCTTTTTCTTGGTGTCCACCATTTATAAGATTTTTAAATT
>CAZVIQ010000058.1:0-4668 GCA_964626795.1 uncultured Muribaculaceae bacterium | reverse complement strand
ATTCAATGATGAGAATAGGTGATTGTGGAGATATTCATGGGAATGACTATTTAATGTTAAATTGTAAACAAGGATATAGTGTTGATAAGACTAGTGGCTCAGTAGATTCATGTTTTCCTATATTTGATAAAAACGGAAACATTTTAAGAGGTGTTACTGCTACAATTGAATTAATAAATAATTCTAAAATTTTACCAACTGTTTGTTTAGAAAAAGCCGATATATCTAGTTATAAATTAAATTTTGCAACTGCTGAAAAAAATATAGTATTAGGAAGAAAAAAATTACTTAAAAAATATAATGAGTTAATAAATAAAAATTTTAAAACTGATGATGGAATAGATAGTTTGTTCGATAAATCAAGTGGAAGTATATTGATACCTATGTATGAATGGGAACTAATATCAGACAATCCTCTAAAAGAATTTTGGAGTTCACAAGACTCAGAAAATTCTAAGTATTTATTAAGAGATGACAATAATTTTCTTCTTAGAGGTTCATCAACTTATTATTATTTACTAGCAAATCGAGTAAGTGAAAATGGTGAAGATATTACAACAAAAAATAATGTGTTAGAATGGCATAGTAATTATATTCAATTTTTAAATGATGCTGAGCAAGCTTTATCAATTACTAACGAAATAAATTCTTTAATAAATAAAAAATTGTTACTTGGAATTTTAGATAATTGTAGAAACGTATTATTAGTAATACTTAATCATAAATTTGTATCAAATAATTTGAATGAGAATATTTTATTAGATATTTCTTCAAAAGATAATAAACAATTTAATGATATTTATAATGCGCTATTCAAAATTGAAGATATAATGAGTAAAATATGTTTTGACGAAAGTAATGTAATAAATAAAGATTTAATAAGTTATCTATTAAGTAAATCAAAAAAAATAGTATATGATAATTTTATAATTGAAAAATCAAGTAAGGATAAAGTCGATTATTCAAAGGATTATAGAGCATATAGGGAAATAGATAATTTTGGAGAAAATTATACAGCAGTATCGTTATATAAAGAAAAAAGAAATAATAGTAGTGAATATATAAATGCATGTGGTTTAAGCTATGGTGGAATTGAATTACCAATAATTGCAAAGATAGTTGATAAAAACAAAATTGAAAGACTTTTACTTCTTAAATTTAATAAAGAAGTTTCAGGATATTCTAACAAACAACTTATGGATTTAAGAAAGTTTAATATTAATAAATATGGTGGATTAATTAATGCTGACATATTTAGATATTCGAATGTAGATCTTTTTGATGATAATGTTTTAACTGGTAAAACATTACAATTAGCAATTAATTCTTTATATGATAGTGATATAGATGTTAATAATATTTGCGTTGTTAGATATCCTGGAATTAATCGAATAGATCAGATGTTTTTAGATAACACTGCAGCCGTTGACTTTCATTTGTTTTTTGATTATATATATGGGCTATGTTACAGTAGTCCATATAGTTGGAAAGATAACGAGTGGAAAGATAAAGATGGAAAAATTGATTACAAAGATAGTATAGGAGTATTTGACGTTAATAGAAAAAAGATTGTTGAATGTTTAATTAAAAACCACGACTATAATGAAAATAGTGAAGTAGGAGAATATAAAAGGAGAGTATTGAAATGAGAGTAATAAGTATTGGAGATTTAGTAACAGATTATTATTATAAAGATGGAAAATTATTAGGTATAAACGGAGGAATGACTTCTCACAACATAATTGCTAATTTAGCAAAGATGGGATTAAAAACTTCAACTTTTGCTTGTTGTGGTAATGACGACCAAAGCAAAATAGCAATTAATAGTTTGGAAAAGCTTAAAGTTGAAACTGATAATATAAAAATTATTGAAGGTATTAGAACAAGATGCTTTCATGTGTCTTATCACAAAGAAAATGGGAAATTATCTTTTACTTCCAAAAAAAGATGTCCATTTTGTAATAATAAAAAATGGTATGATGAGAGCTTATTAGATACAGATTATATTCTTTCAAATATTAAAACGGATGATATTCTGATATTTGATAATTTAAATGAAAAAAATCAAATGATTATTAACAATACAAATAATAAAAAAATAATTGATATGGGTCAGTATTTTGAATTAGACAATATGTCAGATGAAGAAATGGTTAAAAAGTTAAAAAGTAAATTTGAAATAATTAATTTTAATGAAAGAGTAAGTAATTATCTTGTAAAAAGACTAAATTTAAAGGATAATATAGAATTATATAATATTATTAAACCAAACTTAATGACTATTACTAGAGGAGAAAATGGAGCAACGTTTATATTAGATAATAAAATTTATAATTACAGCCTTTTAATTAAAGGAAATATTATTGATTCAACAGGTGCTGGCGATGCATTTATTTCGAGTATTATTAAAGATAGTATAAAAAATAATTTTAAATATGATACTGATAAATTGGGAGAATGGTATGAAAATTCAAATAAATTAACAGCAAAGGTTGTATCAAAAATTGGTGCTAGAGGACATTTAAATTCGTTGTACAAAATGAAGAAAATAAATGACGTTTGTACATGCAATGAATTTGAGTATACTGAAAGAAAAAAAATAAAGAGATGTAATATTAATATAAATAATTTAGAAAAAAGAATTATTAATGCTGTTAATTCGCCTGCAAGTACTAAATTAAATGATGTTGGTTTTAGTAAAGATGCCAACTGCTTATTTATCGGTACCGGTGGATCATATGCAGGAGCATATTTTTCTTCAAAATTAATAAATTTGTTGTATGGATGCAATACCTATTCCTTATATCCAAGAGATGTATTGTATAGAAATAATAGCAATATCAATAAAATCATTTTATACTCATATTCAGGAACAACTAACGATATTATAAATAGTATTAAAGAATTTAACAAAAAAGATATTTATATTATTACAAAGGGTGAATTACAAAATATAGTATTAAAAACGGGAATTTTAAAGAAAAATATATTAAGTTATAGAACTGCATCTAATAAAGGAAAAGAAAGAGGATTTCTTTCATTCGAAGGGGTCGTAGCTCCGGCTGCTATATTTTTAAAGCATTATTTAGAAAAAACAAATTATAATATTGATATTGATGACTTTGTATTAAAATCAATCATGTATTGGAATGAACAAGCAAAAAAAATAATAGATAAGAATGCTATGAAAAAATTAAAAAATAATAATATGATTAACATTTTTAGAGGCGATTACGCTGATACTGCATGCTATGATTTAGAAAGCAAAATTATTGAATCAGGAATATTTAATTGTATTATTCACGAAAAAAAGAATTTTTCACATGGAAGATTCATTAATTATGAAAATTTAAAAAACAATTTTTCAATATATTTTAAACAAAAATCTACTACTAACTATGAAAAAGAATTATTAAAATATTTAGATAGTAATTGCATAGTGATTGAAAGTAAATATGATGGTATTTTGGCAGAATTTGACTTACTTATTGCATCACAATTTATAATATATCATATAGGTAAGATTTTGGATATTGATGTATCTAAACCAAAATATTCAGATAATGCAATGAAAATTTATTTTTATAAAGGAGATCTATAAAACAATCATATGATTTTTATTTATAATAGTTCATTATTATTTAAAAGGGAGTAGAATCATTACTAAATTGTTTGCGACATAAAGAATAAGAAGTACAGGTATTGGGAAAAAGTTAATGAATACAATGAAACAATATTTTAAACAAAACAATTTAATATAAATATCATAATCAATTTTTATTTAAAGTATAAAATCCCTTACTTTATAAACAAATTAAAAAAAATTAAAAAAGTAACAATCAAGTCATAGAGCGAAGTTCATTTTACTCTTGACTTGATTTTTATTTGAATATAATTTTAATTATCAAACAACATTTCTTGTTGTTTGAGTTAATTACTACATATTTTTTATAAATTATGCCTTGTACATAAAAATAATAAGATTTTTAATAATTTGTAAAATTTTATCAGAATTTTTGTATATTGTTGAAGCCTCATTGTATAAGGAAAAAACAATATTTTTTAAAAACATATGTACAATTAATTGTACAAATTTTGCAAGTGCAAAATCAGATTGTCGGCATATAAAAGTCTTTAATTATAAGGCCTTGTTATATGTATTGCTGACAACATCTTATGCTCATATCTAAAAATCTATTGTTTTTTTAGTAAAAATTGTACATAGTTTTAAATATTAATTTGCATAATTATTATCGTTAATAATAATTTTATAATCTAGTACTTTATTATTTAATATGAATGGTGATATTGTTATATCAGTTTTATTACTTGGAATATATAAATTTTTATCTTTTATTTCTTCAATAGGTATTGCCAAATAATAATTAGTTTTTTTTTTAATATTAATTCATAAATAATTGGTTCTACAGATTTAATATTTGTTTGTTTAATATGATTTATTTTGCCATTAGTTATTTTTAGACAAGTAAGTTTAGATTTACTAATAATCTTCAGTATTTCATTATTTGGTTTTAATTCCTCAATAACATCTAATTCAGCCATAAAAAAGATGCCTCCTTTCCTTTTAGAAAGTTAGACACCTAGTTCTATAAAATATAAAAACTTGCGAATAGGTTCGCAAGTTGCTTTTCACTGGAGCGTTGACTA
>CAZVIQ010000057.1:0-4782 GCA_964626795.1 uncultured Muribaculaceae bacterium | reverse complement strand
CGTTTCGTTTCGTTAACTTTGTATGAACTTTAAAACTAGCTTTTTGATAAAATTATATAAAAAAAATAATATAAACTGACTTATTATTTAAATTATTTTCTTCTTTTTAAAGTTTTACTCGCTGGTTTATTCTTTAATCCTTCCTTTAATTTTTCTTTTATTTCTTCTAGACTTTCCAAGCACTCTTTTAAAGCTACACTATCTTTTCCTGTATTTATATATCCTTCCATTGATAAAGAAATAATTACATCGTCAATTATATTGATAAATATTTTATCATCTTTTGCTGAAAAATCACAATTTCCTTCGCAAATACTTTTATAAAAAGCAGATCTATCTGGATTAAATATTAGTTCTTTATCATCTAAATGACAATCATGTAAATATCTATCTATCGGAGAACATAATCCTAAGTAAGCTTTATTTAAAATTTTAATATCTAAAAGTGAATATTTATTTTCTCCTTTGCAAACAGAATTTTTCATTCTCTCTAATTTTTTTATATAAACAAGTTTTAAATTTCGTAAATGTACAGTCCAATCAACACCTAAAATCTCATAAAAATTTACTTTGTCTTTTTCGTTACTCATAATACCTCACTTATTGAGCGTTATTATACTTAATAACATTATAAAAGTAAATAGATATTCTTGACTTTATTAAAATTCAAACTAAAAATTTGAATCAAAAAAAAGAGCTCTAATTTAAAGCTCTTTTTATAAACATTCTACATATGTATCATTTAAGCATCTAACACAGCATAGACAATTAATATCCATAGTAAATATTGAATCTGTACTTACATATGGGAATAAACTTGTTGTATCTGGATTCGGAGCTAAAACTCTAAAAGTACAGCAGCATCCATCTATTTTTTCTACTCTAAATACATTTGAGCATCCCGATGGATTTACATTACAGTCTGTATTTACTCTAGTTGTAGGCATGCTCCATGGAGTACCATTTCCACAGCAGGTATAAAGCATAATTGGTCTAGTATTACATATTATACAGTTTGATCCACCACCAAGTGCAGGTCTGTCGCAAGAATTCAAACAATTTTCTGGGCATGCATTGTTCTGTAAAATATTTATTACTTGTAGAATTTCTGCAATACAATTATCGCAATTTCCGCTTTCGTTTTTATTGCACATACAATCCTCTCCTTTATTTCTTTTCATTATTAATTTATGTAACTTTATGATATTTGGTGAATAGAACTGCCTATAAATATTGATTTATGTTAAGAAAAATAATTTCTATTTTGTTATAACTGGAGTTTTTGATTTCTTTTTTTTAAAATTTATTATATAATATGTGTAGGTGAAGAAGAAATGTATGTTCAATATATTATTATTGCAATAGTACTTTTGATAATAGCTTTTGTTGTTATTAAAATGAACAAAAAAGATTTTCAGATTGAAATAAATAAATTAATAACTTATCTGGGAGGAAAAGATAATATAATAAACGCTGAAGTAAACCTGTCTAGATTAAAAGTAACACTTAAAGATATGGAAATCGTAGATAAAGAAGGTATTCAAAAACTGGGTGCAAAGGGAATTGTTGAGATAGATAACCAATTAAAAATATTGTTTGGTCCAAATTCTAAACAATTAAAAAAATATATAGTTGATTTAAAGTGATAAATTTCATCACTTTTTTTCTTTTTTCGACAAATTACGATAAATTAAAATGTTATTATTATCTCGGTGAGAAAAATGAATTTTTTTATAGAAAGTATATTATATATTATAGTAATACTTTTTCCAATACTTTTAAATCTGTTTTTTACTGCTTATAAAGAAAATATAAATAAAAAGGAATCAAAGGCATTTTTAAACATATCTTTACTTCTGTCTATGTATCTTGGATTATACTTCTTTAATTATCTTGATAATAATACTTTTATTATTTTTTCTACTATAACTATTTATTTAAGCTTTATAAATAAAAACAGTTATGTTTCCTTCATACTTTTATTTATATATTTTGATTCTTTAAATATAATTGTTGATGCAAGTATAAGTATCTATATTATAAATATTATTTTATATTTAATAATTTATTATATCTATAGTTTAACTGATATGTCAAAAAAAGCATTTTTATTATTATTTGAAACTATAACAGTTATATTCTTTATAGTTAATTTTAAAGCTATTATAACAGTTCAAGTCATAATTACCTATCTTATATCTTTTTACTTTGCTTATCTTCTTGTATTTAAATCTAAAGAAGTTATTAAAGTATTCCTTACTTTAAAAGAAGTTAAGAAAGAAAACTTTATTAAATTATCTTTGTTTAAGATAACACATGAAATTAAAAACCCTCTTGCTGTAATTAAAGGATATTTAGATATGTTTAATATTGATAATAAAGAAAAGTCAGTCAAATATATAGGAATCATTAAAAACGAAGTAAAACGCACTTTAAATCTGCTTTCAGACCTTAATGATTTTAATAAAATAAGTATTAATAAAGAAAGAATAATATTTTCAGAACTTCTTGATGAGCTTAAAGATATTCTTGAACCATATTTCAAAGAAAATAAAATTGATTATTTAATTAAAACAGAAAATGATATTTTAATAAATCTTGATAGTCAAAGAATAAAACAAGTTTTAATAAATGTTGTAAAAAATGCAATTGAAGCTTCTGAAGAAAACGGCAAAATAAATTTTACTTCATATGTAAATAAAGATAGACTTATTATAATTGTAGAAGATTTTGGAAAAGGAATGGAAAAAGATACTTTAGATAATTTATTTACTCCTTTTTATACTACAAAAGATTATGGTACTGGACTTGGTCTATGCTTGTCCAAAGAAATAATAGAAGCACATAAAGGTTTAATTAACTACACTTCCTTTATTGGAAAAGGTACTACCGTTAAAATAGTGCTTCCTATTAATTAATATGGAATAAATCCTCCATATCCATAACTACCATAATACATAGGTGGTCCATATACTGGAGGTCCATACACTGGTCCATATCCGGGACGAGGTCTAGTTGCAGCTATTGCAACTCCACCAGTTAAAGCTCCGAGCAAGAAGGGTCCTGCAAATGGAACAAATCTATCTCCTGAATTATAGTAACTATTACTGTAAGGATACATAAAAACACTCCTTTCATTTTATTTTATGAAAAGAGTGATTTTTTATATAAACTTTAACCTATATAAGTTAATAGAAGGTTTATTATTGAATCTAAATTTTATTTTATCTGTTCCTATTCCGCTTGAAATAAAGATGTCGGTGTTTTCAAATTCATAATATGGAGCATAATATTTCGTTGAATTCTTTGGTATATAAAGTGGTCCATAAAAAGGAATATTCACACTTCCATCTAATGAAGCAGAACCAAGAAGTAAATTTACAGTATTGTCATATTCCATTATATTTTGAAATACATTTCCTTCACTTGATATTATAATTTTATATATTGCCTTTTTAATATTTTCTTCTGAGTTGTCTTTATAATATTCAAAAACTTTATCTGTTTCCATTACTTCTTTACTCATTGCTGGTACACCCGCAATAAATATAGGTGTCACTCCATTATTATAGATTAGATCATAACTGTTATTTAATAGTAAGAAATTACTTTCAGAAATTATCTTTTCATAGTCTAATTTATAATCACTAGAACCAATAGATGCATATTTTCCAAGATTTGAATTAAGACTACTCAAAAATTCTATTAAAATTTCTTTATCTTTTTTACTTATCTTTTTTTCTCTTGTATATAAATTACCTGTGAATACTATTAAATCAGGATTTAATTCATTAATAGTTTTTGATATTCTGTCAAGTTCTGTTTTATCAGTAGTGTTTCCATAAAATATATCAGCAAAATGAATTATTTTAATTCCACTGAAAGTATTTGGAAGAACGCTACTTTCAACTCTATACTCTTTTACAACAATACCCTTAGTACCAACATATTTAGAATAAAGAACTAATACAGCAATAAATAAAACAATAAGAAAAAATAATTTTCTAAAAATATATCTTTTTTCTTTTTCTTTTTTTATTTCTTTCTCTGCCATATCCTATTATCCTAACATCTTAAAAATTAACAAAATTGTTATAAAGTTGTGTATTCCATGAATAAATATAGAAGCAAAAACATTTTCAGTTTTAACATACATCATAGCAAAAGCATATCCTAAAGCTCCATAAGGTATTATATAAATTAAATCTATTATTCCAGTTATTCCACTTAGTGCATGCATTAATCCAAAAATTAAAGCACTTGTAAAAGCATATAAATAAGTATTATTAATGTTTCTTCTGATAGAGATTCTAAATAATATTTCTTCTATAAAAGGTGCGAGAACAACAGCACTTACAAATCCATATAGTGGACTACCCAGAATTGTTTCTCTTACAAGTTCTTCATTAGCCGCAATAGTTCCATCAAATATAATGAAGTTTATAATAATATTACTCACAATCATCATAAGTATACCAAGACCCCAATATTTGAAACCTGTTTTTAATATATTTTTCCAATTCTTTTTTAGATCTTTAAAAGATTTTTTAAACTCATCACTATAGATAAATATTAAAAGTCCTAAATATAATATATTTGTTACAACTATACTTAACTCTTTATTTTTTAAAAATATAGAAAACAGATAAGCTATATCACCAAGTATAAACATACATAAAATAGCACTTACAGTTAAAATTATATTTCTTGTTTTATTATTCATTTAATACCTCGTATAATCAATCTTAGGAGTTAATCTCCATGATTGATTCCTTTCTTATC
>CAZVIQ010000056.1:0-4814 GCA_964626795.1 uncultured Muribaculaceae bacterium | reverse complement strand
TATAAATAGACAATAATGGCTACAAGTGATATAATATATCACCAAAAGTGAGTGGTATATTTATGATAATTTTAGATAAACTCTTACATATGGATTCATCACTATATAGGAAATGCCTTATAGATATTCTGAATTTAAAAAATGTCGAATTTTTTGCTTTTCCTAGAATTGATGTTTTAAGCGGAGAAAGGTTAATAGAAAAAATCTATTTTTCTATTTATAATAATGATGATCTTAATGAACTGCGAAAAAAAGAATCCTTTGGTAATGAGTATATTGTAAGATTTAACAATATATTAGATAAAAAAGATAAAACAAAAGCTCCAACTGTAGAAATAAAATCTATTACGGTACGTAGAATATTTGATACATCTGATATATTAGCAAGAATGCATGAGTATACACATGTAAACGGTATGTATTGTTCGTCAGCTAGAGAATTGAATTATGTAGAACTTATTCCTATTTTTGTTGAATTAATTGTTTCCAATTTGTGCGAAGAATCTGGATATACTGGAACGATTCAAGGTAATAATATTAATAGGAAAGAAGATTGTTATTATGCTATTAGAGAAAATTTCAAACAAAATAATTTAAAGCGAAAAGGAATATCGCTAATTTCTTTTCCATATTTTGTTGACTTAAACGAACACATCATAGGTACAATACTGGCTTATTATCTACATGAAATATATAAAAATGATCCCGAAGTTTTAAAGAGAGCACTCCAAGTTAAAACATCCGAAGCTATGGAAAAGTTTATTGATGACTATCAGCTTAGATTAGACACAAGAAAAGTATATGAACCTTTTTATAACAAATTAAAGATATAAATAATATGAATTATCTCTTTTTTATATGCATAAATTAAATAAGAGGTTAAAAAATGCTTGATTTATATATAAAAGTGTTGTAAAATTAATTTTGTATGACTGCTGAGAAGCGCAAGGTTGCTGATACTCTAGGTTGAGTTGTAAAACAAAATCTGGTGTTTCAGGTAATTTGGGTGGAGCGAGTCTATCAAGAATAGGCGAGGAGGAATGAGATATGTCAAATACTAAAGTTCGTATTAGACTAAAAGCTTTTGATCACAGAAGTATTGATCAGGCATCAGCTAAAATAGTTGAAACAGTAAAAAGAACTGGAGGAAAAGTTAGTGGACCAGTGCCACTTCCAACAGAAATCGATAAAATTACTGTATTAAGAGCTGTTCACAAATACAATGATGCACGTGAGCAATTTGAAATACGTACTCATAAGAGACTTATTGATATTGAAAATCCAAAAAAGGAAACAATAGATGCATTACAGCATTTAGATTTACCTAGTGGAGTAGATATCGAGATTAAATTATAATTATAAAAATAATGTAGGAGGAAAATAATGAAAGGAATCTTAGGAAAAAAAGTTGGAATGACACAAGTATTCACAACTGACGGAAAACTAATACCTGTAACTGTAGTATATTGTGAGCCAAATGTAATAACACAAATTAAAACTTCAGAAAAAGACGGGTACAATAGTATTCAACTAGGTGCATTTAATAAAAAAATTAAGTCATCTAACAAACCAGAAATGGGACATTTAAAAAAATCTAATACTGAACCTAAGCGCTTCTTAAAAGAGATAAAAGGATTAGAAGGAAACTTTGAAGTAGGTGCTGTAATTAGTGTTGACACATTTGAAGCAGGAGAAATAGTAGACGTAACAGGCACATCAAAAGGCAAAGGTTTTGCTGGTGTTATCAAAAGATATAATCAATCACGTGGACCAATGAGTCACGGATCTGATTATCACAGAAGAGTTGGTTCGATGGGGCCAATGAGACCTATGCGTGTTCTTAAAGGTAAGAAATTACCAGGACATATGGGTAATGAGCAAGTTACAATACAAAATCTTGAAATAATAAGTGTAGATTTAGAGAACAATTACATTCTAATAAGCGGAAATATTCCAGGACCAAAAGGATCTTATGTTCTAGTTAGATCTGCAATAAAAGAATTAGCTAAAAAAGATGCAAAAGAACTTGTTAGCTATGAAATAATCGAAACTCCTGAAGTAGAAGAAACTGTAGTAGAGGAAGTTAACGATACTGAAGTAACAAGTGAAACTGAAATTGAAACACCTGATGCTGAAGTTACTGAAACAGAAGTTCAGGAAGAAAAAGTTAGCGAAACTACAGAAGAGTCAGCTTCAGAAACTGAGGAGGTAGAATAATGGCTAAAACTAATGTATATAACCTTAGCGGTGAAAAAGTAAAAGATTTGACTTTAAAAGATAATGTTTGGAATATCGAAGTAAATGAAGTTGTAATAACTGATGCTATAAGAGTTCAAATGAATAGTCAAAGACAAGGAACTGCTAAAGTAAAAAACAGAGCAGAAGTAAGTGGTGGAGGAAGAAAACCATGGAAACAAAAAGGAACTGGTAGAGCGCGTCAGGGTTCTACAAGAAGTCCTCAATGGAGACATGGTGGAATAGTATTCGGACCAACACCAAGAAGTTATGAAATTAAACAAAATAAAAAAGAAAGATTACTTGCTTTAAAAGGTGCTTTATCATTAAAGTATCAGGATAAAGGATTAGTAGTTGTTGAAAATCTTAATCTAGAAACTAATAAAACTAAAGATTTAATAAATGTTTTAAAGGATTTAAAAACAAATAAAAAGTCTTTAATAATTATAAGTGAAGAAAACGAAAACGTATTCTTAAGTGCTAGAAATAATAAAAGTTTAAGTGTAGTAACTGTTAATGAAATAAATGTACTTGATTTAATTAATAATGATTCATTAGTTATTGATGAAGCAAGTGTTAAAAAATTAGAGGAGGTGCTAGGATAATGAATTACGATATCATAAAAGCACCAGTAGTAACTGAAAAGAGTCAGGCTTTAATGGCAGAGGGTACATATGTATTCAAAGTAGATAGCAAAGCAAATAAAACTCAAATTAAACAAACTATAGAAAAGAAATTCAATGTTAAAGTTGCAAGTGTTAATACACTTAATACAAAAGCAAAGAAAAGAAGAGTAGGAAAATACACTGGTAAAACTGGTGCCTACAAGAAAGCTATAGTAAAACTAATGGAAGGCTCTAAAATAGAGTTCTAATTAGGAGGAAGAAATGGCAATTAGAAAATATAGACCAATGACACCTGGAACAAGACATATGACAACTCTTGTTAATGAAGAGATAACAAAATCTACTCCAGAAAAAAGTTTGTTAGTTAAAAAGTCAAAAAATTCTGGAAGAAATAACCAGGGTAAAATAACTGTTAGACATAAAGGTGGAGGCGCTAAACAAAAATATCGCTTAATTGATTTTAGAAGAAATAAAGATGATATAAAAGGAAAAGTAGCTTCAATAGAATATGATCCTAACAGAAGTGCAAACATCGCATTAATAAATTATGCTGATGGTGAAAAAAGATATATAATTGCTCCACTTGATTTAAAAGTAGGAGATGAAATAATAAGTGGAGAAAATGTTGATATCAAGACTGGTAACGCACTTCCACTTAAAAATATTCCAGTAGGTACAGTAGTATGCTGTGTAGAACTTACACCCGGTAAAGGTGCAACAATAGCCAGAAGTGCTGGAACAAGTGCTCAGATTCTAGGTAGAGAAGACAAATATGTTTTACTTAGACTTAGAAGTGGAGAACAAAGAAAAGTTCTAGGAAACTGTAAAGCTACAGTTGGAGAAGTTGGAAATACAGATCATGAACTTGTTCATCTTGGAAAAGCAGGAAGAAAAAGACATTTAGGCGTAAGACCAACAGTTCGTGGATCAGTTATGAACCCTAACGATCACCCACATGGTGGTGGTGAAGGTAGAGCACCTATCGGACGTCAGGGGCCAGTTACTCCTTGGGGTAAACCAGCTCTTGGATATAAAACACGTAAAACTAAAAAGCAAAGCGAGAAGCTTATTATTTCTCGTAAAAATAAATAGGAAGGAAAATAACGTATGTCAAGAAGTTTAAAAAAAGGACCATTTGTATTTGATAAATTACTTAAAAGAGCTCGTGCTTTAAATGAAAGCGGGAAAAAAGAAGTAATTAAAACATGGTCACGTCGTTCAACTATATATCCTGATTTCGTTGGACACACATTCGCAGTACATAACGGTAAAGAATTTATTCCTGTGTATGTAACAGAAGATATGGTAGGGCACAAATTAGGTGAGTTTGCATTAACTCGTAAATTTGGCGGCCATGCTGGAAGCGGTAAGAAATAAGGGAGGATGTTATGGAAGCAAAAGCAATTCATAAAGGAGCTTTGATTGCCCCTCGTAAAGCTAGAATGACACTTGATTTAATTAGAGGAAAGAATGTTATTGAAGCAAAAGCAATACTACTTAACACTAATACAAAAGCAAGTACATTAATTAAAAAAGTTTTAGATTCAGCTATATCTAACGCAGTAAACAATAATGGTGCTGAAGAGGATAAATTATTTGTAACTGAAACTTATATAAATGAAGGAAGAACTTTAAAGAGATTTAAAATAGGTTCTCGTTCAAATGTAGATAAAAGATTTAAAAGAAGTTCACATATCATAATAAGAGTTAGTGACTGTAAGAAGGAGGACTAGTAATGGGGCAAAAAGTTAGTCCTGTAGGACTTAGAATGGGAATCAATAAAGATTGGGAAAGCAAATGGTATGCATCAAATAAAAACTTTGCTAAATTTTTAAACACTGATATTAAAATCAGAAAATATTTAGATAAAGAACTTAAGCATACTGGTGTGGCTACAGTAGTTATTGAAAGAAATAAAAAAAGAACAAATATTATAATAAATACTTCTAAACC
>CAZVIQ010000055.1:0-4929 GCA_964626795.1 uncultured Muribaculaceae bacterium | reverse complement strand
TAAAACAATAAATAGTACTATAAGTGGAAACAATTATGGGACATTATCTTGCAGTACAAGTAATGCAAATATCGCGACATGTAGTATAACTGGAACAACTTTAACAGTAACAGGAGTGGATACTGGTAACACGACGATAACAGTAAAAGAAGCAACATTAAATAAAACAACAGAATATAATGTTACAGTACAGGATGTAACATTAGGATTATCTGTAATGAGTGGAAATACAATAGTTAATGGAGTTTTAAATAGTACAATAAGTGGAAGTAATTATGGAACGCTTACATGTACTGTAACAAATACTTTACTTGCGACATGTTCTATAAGTGGAACAACACTAACTATCACAGGAAAAAATATAGGTACTACAACAGTTGTAGTAAAAGAAAGCAATTTAGATAAAATAGTAACTTATACAGTAACAGTAATGCCTACTTTATATGATAAAATACTTTCTGATAATACAGCATTAAGCGATGCAAGCTTAAATTTTGCTACGGTAAATGGAAATGGATTTTATTATACAAATAATACTGCTTATGGAGAAGAAAACACAAGAATATATTACTACAGAGGAAGAGTAGATAATAACTGGGTTAGTTTTGGCGGATTTTTATGGAGAATCGTGCGTACCACCAGTGAAGGTGGAGTAAAATTAGCATATGCAGGAAATGGTACTTCTAACGGAAGTATAGGATATAATGATTTTAATCCTTATTCTAATAGTAAATATTATGTAGGATATACATATAATTTAAGTGGATATTCAGGTACACAAACTGATAGTAAAGCCAAGGCAGCAGTAGATGCTTGGTATAATACAAATCTTTCATCAAATGCCAGTTATTTAAGTACAACAGCTATATATTGTGCAGATAGAAGTGCTGAAACACTTATTTCAAGTTATATAGTTTATCCAGCACGAGCTAGAATTTTTACAAATAAAAGACCAAGTTATGCATGTGCTTCAGCAAATCAGAGTAGATATACAGCAAGTACTTCTACAGGAAACGGATATTTATCGAAACCTATCGCTTTACTTTCTGTAGATGAAGTCTCATATGCGGGAATCGCATGGGAACTTAAGAATTTAAATTCGTATATTATGGATGACATAGGCGGAGGGTGGACAATGTCTCCTTTTGCACTAGATTCTACTGGTGCAGGTATGTTTGTTGTTAACAGTGGTTGGGGAATACAAGCTTGGAACGTCGGTGCAGGAGATATGAATTCTTATCCTGTACGTCCAGCTATATCTTTTAAATCGTGTGTAAAAGCATTAAGTGGAAATGGAACTAAAACAAGTCCTTATACAGTAAGTAACGTAGGTTGTTAGCATCTAATAATTTGCAAACTTAGAACAAATATTAATTAACTAGTAAATATTATTTTGTAGAAAAAATGGTGATTTTAAAAAAATTATCATTTTTTAATATTTAAAATTTATTATGCATAAAACCGCTTGTAAATGCATTACATTTATGATAAAATAACAATGTTTAATCCGATGCATGACTATGTATGATTAAAGGTAAAATAAGAAAGGATGAATAATGATGAATTTAATCGATAAGATTAATCAAAAACAACTTAATCCTAATATTCCAGAATTTAGAGTTGGAGATACTGTAAGAGTAGATGTGAGGATTAAAGAAGGTAAGAGAGAAAGAATTCAAGCTTTTGAAGGTATTGTAACTGCTAGAAAAGGTGGAAGTGTAAGCGAAACGTTCACTGTTCGTAAGAAATCAGGAAATGTAGGAATTAACAGAGTATTTCCTGTTCATAGTCCAGTAATAGAGCAAATAACAGTTATTAAAAAAGGAAAAGTAAGAAGATCTAAGCTTAATTTTTTAAAGGCTATTAAGGGAAGTTTTAAGATTAAAGAGAGAAATTAGGTTTAAACCTAATTTTTATTTATAAGGAGAAAAGAAATGAAATTTTTAAAAGAAATAATACCATATATAATTATTATAATTGTTGTAATGATAATAAGGACTTTTTTAATAAGTCCTGCTAAAGTAAATGGACATTCAATGAAAAATACACTTTTTGATAAAGAAGTGGTTTTTGTAAATAAAATAGTTCATTATACAAATAATTATAACAGATTTGATATCGTTGTAGTGAAAATTGAAGATGAATATCTTATAAAAAGAATTATTGGTTTCGAGGGTGAAACAGTTGAATATAGAGATAATGAGTTATATATCAATGATGAAAAGGCAAAAATTCCAGTAAATTTTGAATATACTGCTGATTTTAAAGCAGAAGTTGATAAAGATTCAGTATTTGTTTTAGGTGATAACAGAGATGTAAGTAAAGACAGTAGGTTTTATGGTTCTTTTAAAATAAGTGATCTAAGAGGTACAGTGACAATTAGAATTTTTCCTTTTACTAAAATAGGAAATGTGAAATAAATTATTAATCACAGAAACTTATATTAATTCATTTGTTTTAACCAAAATACCATATGATTTAGAATATCCTAAAAATATTAATAGTAAATATGTACCTTTTTATAACGAGGTTGTTATAGATAAAGAATATTTTTCTCCAATTGCGGTTATAGTTTACTATGATTCAACTGAAGTGATAGAAACTTATCTACAAAATAAAAACAACAAAAAATTTAAACAGCTTCATGATGTTATTAAAGATTATTTTAGAAAATTTGAAGCTTTAAAAGTTGATAATTTAAACAAAATACAAGAAATAAGGAATGTTAAAAATAGGCTAGATGATATGAGCAAAGATTATCAAAATAATTTAGACTCAATATTTATTTAAAGTAATTAGAGGAATATGTGATAATATATATTTAGAACTAAATACGAAGTAAGATTCGCGAAAATTACAACTACTGTATTGAGTGAGAATAAAGGAATAAAAGAAGTATATGCAAGTAATAAAAAAAGAAAATCAATTGAAAGAAAATAACATTGAAAGTGTTAAACAAATTAATGTTGTTTCAGAGTTGCCGAAAAAATCAAAAAAAGGATTGCTATTATTTATATGTGTAATATTAATTGTTATTCTAGTAATAGTATTTGTAATATTTAATAAGAAAGGTTTGATTAAAACAACAGTAAAAAGTTCTTTGGATAGAATAGTTGAAAAAAGTGATTTAGAAACCGTAAATATAACTTATAATGTTATTGCAAAAAAATGTAAAGACGATAGCAATTGTGATAAAGATTCAAATAATATTAATGATTTTAAATATGTGGTTTCATGTAAAGGAACAATAACTGCTGGAATTGATTTTTCTAAAATAAAAATAGATGTAGATGAAAAAGAAAAAAAATTAGTCGTAACAATGCCTGATGCTTCTGTTAAAGGTGAACCAAATATTGGAAAAATTAAATTCATAAATGGTGAAGATTTAAATGCAGATGAATTGCCAGATGCTAGAAAATTATGTCAAGAAACAACGAAACAAAAAAGTGAACAAGATGGTAAATTATTACCAGCAGCAAAAGAACAAGCAAGATCAGTTCTTCAAGAATTTTACGAACAATGGGTTAAAGCCTATAATTCAGAATATAAAGTGGAAGTTAAATAAGAGGTGAGTATGATGAAAAAAACAATTGCAATGTTATTAGTTATAGTAATGATCATCTGTTTAACAGGATGCGGTAAAAATAAAATAGAATACTTAGCTGACAATGTAAAAAAAATAGAACTAACTGGTAATTTAGTAACTTATACTGCATATTATCACAATGTTGTTGAATATGAAAAAGAAAAGGGTTCTGGGATAATACATCTATTAGAGAAAGATAGAAAACTTTTTGCTGAATATACTGGAACAATTAAACTTGGAATTGATTTATCAAAAGTTAAAATTGAAGTAGAAGGCAATGATATAAACGTATTTATTCCAAAAGCAACAATTATAGGAGAACCTAATGTTGATAAAGATGATTTTAATGCAGCAAATTTTATTGAATCGAAAGATGGTATTAATAAAAATAAAATAACTGCAGATGATTCAACAGGCGCATTTGATAAAGCACAACAAGAAATGAAAGAAAATGCTGAAAATAATTCCGAATTATTAACAATTGCTCAAAAAAGAGCCAAAGTAATAATAGAAGAAAACATTAATCAATTTAGTGGAATATCAAATAATTTATATAATATAAGATGGGAATATGGAGTATAGAAATTAGATCAACTTAATAGTTGGTCTTTTTTTATTTTAAATATGTAGAGTGAATATTTAACGGTAATTAAGTATCTTAAATCTTGTGGAACTATGATATAATGTAAAAGAAACTGATTATTAAAAGGAAGTGATTAATTATGGACATGTATAAAAAAAGAGAACAAAGAAAAAATAATAAAGATTTAGAAAAAGAATCTTCAAAAACAAACATCAACTGGCTAATGGAGACATATGGAAACACTCACTCAAGCCCTTATAAAATAAGGATTTTAACAAATTGAGTTATTACATATTTTGATAAATTAATAGAAAAGGAGATGATAATTAATGTCTAAAGATTTAATAATAAGAAGTAGTAATGCTGAGTTTTTAATATTTGAAAGGCAGACTCATTCTAATGGAATTGAAGTTAGATTTGAAGATGGTGACTTATGGTTAACTCAAAAATCTATGGGAGAACTATTCAATACAACAAGAAATAATATTACTATGCATTTACAAGAAATTTACAAATCATTTGAATTAGAAGAAAATTCAACTAGTAAGGATTTTTTACTAGTTCAAAAAGAGGGCAGTCGTGAAGTAAAAAGAAATACAAAATATTATAATTTGGATGTTGTAATATCAGTAGGATATAGAGTTAATTCAGACAGAGCTATACAATTTAGAAGATGGGCTACTAATATTATTAAAGAATTTTCTAAAAAAGGCTATATAATAGATAAAAAAAGAATGATAAATGGGACTTTTTTTGATGA
>CAZVIQ010000054.1:0-5138 GCA_964626795.1 uncultured Muribaculaceae bacterium | reverse complement strand
TTATGATATTAATCACTTTTTTTTATTTACCCGTGGTTGGGAAACGCGACCAATAGTTAATTAGTTTTTGACAAAATAAACTTTTTATGATACTATGTACATGTACGAAGGAAACTTCATATAATAAAAAAGGAACATTCAATATGCATATGTTGGGTGTTGCCATATTTGGTTCACCTAATTCAATGTTGAGTTAGGTGTTTTTCTTTTTATATTAAAGCTATAAATAGCAATAATATTAATAAGAATATAAGAACTACTAAAGAAGATATTAAGAAATCTTTCTTGTTCATACTATCGCCTCCCTTATTTTATTGAAGTTTGGCAATCCACCCAACTATTAAATGTTCCTAATATATATTTTATTATATTAAAACAAGTTTATCAATAGTTAATTAATTTTTGACAAAATAAACTTTTTGTGATACTATGTATATGAATGAAGGAAACTTCATAAAATAAAAAAGGAACATTCAATATGCAGTGTTGGGTGTTACCTTATTGGTGGGCACCTAATTCAATACTGAGTTAGGTGCACTTTTTTATAATAGTATTACAAAAAGTAATGCTATTAATAAAACAATTACAAGGAATAATAATAAAACTAGAAAGTCTTTTTTATTCACAAGCATCACCTCCAATCTTTTAAAATTGAAGGTAAGCACCCATCTATTAAATGTTCCTAATATGTATTTTAATATATTAAAGTAGGTGTATCAAGAGTTAATTTTCTAATAATGATAAACTTACTTTTTCTTTTTCTAAAAATATATCTTCAACATAACAATCTACTATGTCGCCAACACTAAGAATTTCACTTGGATGCTTAATATAATTTTTTGACATTTTAGAAATATGAACCAGACCATCATTATGAAGTCCGATATCTATAAAAGCTCCGAAATCAACTACATTTCTAACTGTTCCTTGAAGTTTCATTCCTATTTTTAAATCTTTTAACTCTAAAACATCACTTTTTAGAAGTGGTTTTGGCATTTCATCTCTTGGATCACGATTTGGCTTCATTAAAGATTTTATTATATCTTCGAGAGTATATTTATCCATATTAAGAAGTTCAGAATACTTTTGAATATTAATATTCTCTAAAGAATTTATAATCTTAGTAGTTCCTATATCATCCAGTTTTAATTCAAGACTATCTAAAAGTTTTAATGTATTTGAATAACTTTCTGGATGTATTCCTGTTTTATCAAGAATATTCTCTCCACCATCTATTCTTAGAAAACCTACAGCCTGTTCATAAGTTTTGTCTGATAAAAGTTTATTTTTAATTAATTCATTTCTAGAATTAAACTTACCTTTTTTATTTCTATATTCTAATAATTTATCTATATGTTTTTTAGTAAGACCAGAAACATATTTTAATAATGAATAACTTGCCGTGTTAATATTTACACCAACAGAATTAACCGTTTTTGAAACAACAAAATCTAAAGATTCAGATAATTTCTTATCAGAAACATCGTGCTGATAAAGTCCTACTCCAATGCTTTCAGGATCTATCTTAACTAATTCTGAAAGAGGGTCCTGTAGTCTTCTTCCAATACTTATTGCACTTCTTTTTTCTACAGTTAAATCAGGAAATTCTTCAATAGCAAGTTTAGAAGCAGAATAAACTGAAGCACCTGCTTCATTAACAATTATATATTCTACTTTTTTATCCAGTGTTTTAATAACTTTTGATACAAATAATTCGCTTTCTCTTGATGCAGTTCCATTTCCTATCGCGATGATTTCTACATTATATTTATTAATTAAATCAATTACTATTTTTTTAGATTCTTCAAATTCATTTCTTGGTTCATGAGGATATATAACAGCAATTTCTAACTTTTTTCCAGTTTGATCAATTATTGCTAATTTACATCCTGTTCTATATGCTGGATCAAAGCCCATCACTACCCTTTCTTTCATAGGAGGAGTTAAAAGAAGGCTTTCTAAATTTTTGCTGAAATTTTCTATTGCTGCATTTTCACCTATTTCAGTAAGTTCTCCTCTTATTTCTCTTTCTATTGAAGGTTCAATTAATCTTTTATATGAATCAGCTATAGCCTCTTTTACTATTTCAGCAGAAACAGAATTTTCATCTTTTATTAATTTACTTTCTAGATAAGACAATATTTTTAATTTATCATTTTCTATATTAACATTTAGTATTTTTAAACTCTCTCCTCTATCAAGTGCTAAAATTCTATGAGGTTTTATGCTTGTTAGTTTCTCTTCATATGAGTAATACATTTCAAATACTTTTGTATCATCTTTTGCATCTTTTTTAATTTTAGATGTAATTGTTCCATAATTAAAAGTATTGTTTCTTATCCATTTTCTATAACTCGCATTATCGCTTACCCATTCAGCAATGATATATTTAGCACCTTCAATTGCTTCTTCTGCAGATTTAACTTTCTCATTTATAAATTTTAATGCAGTTTCATTAATATCATTAACATTAAAACTCATTATAATTTTAGCAAGAGGTTCAAGTCCATTATTAATTGCGTCAGTAGCTTTTGTTTTCTTTTTTTCTTTATATGGTCTATAAAGATCTTCTACTTCTACAAGTTTTGTACTTTCCATTATTTTTTGTCTAAGTTCGTCTGTCATAAGACCTTTTTCATCAATTAATCTTATAACATCTTCTTTTCTTTTAAATAAATTTACCTCATAAAGATATACTTCATTTATCTTCCTTATTTGTTCTTCATCTAAAGCGCCAGTTGCCTCTTTACGATAACGAGCAATAAAAGGAATTGTATTGCCTTCCTCTAAAAGTTTAAGAACTGTATCAACACTACTCTCTTTTATATTCATCTCTTTACTTATTTCTCTTATTATTTCTTTATTCATTATTTCACTTCTTTCATTTCAGTCTACCTTTTAAGTATAACATGTAAAATTTTAATTTACCAAGATAAATCTACATTCAAAGTTATTTTATTTTCATAATATAAAGTAGAGGTGATGATATGTCTTGTGGATGTTGTTGTAGATGCTGCTGCAGATGCTGTTGCAGATGCTGTTGCTGCAATTAAAATTAAAAATCAATTATTAATATATATTAAAAAGTTACTTTATTTAAGTAACTTTTTTTGTTTTACTACTAATGTAAATTTGATTTATTTCATTATTTATTATCATCGTATAACTGAGTAAAGAATTTGAATTTAAATTACCAATTTTATTATACTGTAATATTATTTTTTCATTAGGTTTTAAATCTCTTAGATATATACCTTTCTTAATGTTAATATTTTCTATTGTTTTTCCGTTCTTAATTATATCTATTATATAGTCGTTTTTTATACATTCTCTATAAATAATATTATTTATTATTATATTTTTATTGTTTTCGATATATATTTCAACATTGTTATTACATATTAGCTTTTTAAATATTATTATAGGATTCGTATTAATAACTTCTGTTGTAACTAAGTTACTGTTTTCTGTTACTTCATACTTATCAAAAACTAAATAATAAACTGTTGAACGGTTATTAATTTTCATTAGTTTACAGTTGTTTCAAAAACTACTGTTATTGTAGCCGCAGGAGCTAAAGTACCTAAGTTAAATCCAGTATTTGGATCATAAGTTGGATCTGGTGTTCCATCTATAGTTACACTTCCTGTTACAAAAGTAAGTTCACTTGCAACTGTATCAATGAATTCAATATTGGTTGCATTAATATTACCTGTATTTGTAATTATAGTTGTATATGTTAGAGTATCTCCACTTTTTACCATCTCTGGTGAAGCAGATTTTACAAGTGTTAAAGTTGTTACATTTATAGTTGTAGTTACAGTGTTACTGCTTGAGCTACCCGAAATCGGAACAATAACAAGATAATTGAAAGCTGAAGTAGCCTGATTTATTATTTTATTAGGGTTTGGTAATGATGTAACTTCTGCTTGAAAAGTAACAGTTATACTGCCTAAAATCAGCAGTGAACCCAAGTTAAATCCAGTATTCGGATTATAAGTTGGCTGAGATGTTCCATTTACAGTTACACTTCCTGTCACAAATGTTCCTCCTGATGGAATAATGTCTTTAAACACTATATCACTTAATAAAAGATTACCTGTGTTAGTTAAAACGACAGTATATGTTAAAATATCACCTATAGTTGCGTAAGTTTTATTTACACTTTTTACCATTCCAAGTTCACCTATCGCAAGTGGTGTTGCAGTTTCATTACTTTCTATGTTATTAGTACTTGGCGTGGGAGCTGCAGGATCTATTTTATATTCATAATCAATTGAAGATTTATTTAGAATATCATCCATATAATTCCTCCTTCTTTATATCATATGAACTTTGCAAAAAAAAAAATATGTTATTTCTTTATTTATTTTATAAAACAAATCATATTATTTTCTTTTTAGCAAATATCGAAGTCTTCCATTTAGTTCTTCATCAATTTGACCATAAACATCTTCAGCTTTATAACCTTCTTTTATCAAATCAATTTTGTGTTCTCCAAACATATACATAATTATAGGGTTGTTTTGAAATTCTTAATAAGATTTTGTATTAAACGAATGCATGTTATTATACTGAAGTAGTATACTTGCAATTGCATAAATTACTGCTTTTTCCATATAATCTTCACCAAACCAGGAATTTTTATTACGGGTTAACCTTAGTTTTTCGTTATACATTGAATCTACATCTGTTATACAAGTTCTACCATCAATAATCATCATGTTAGAAGTAGATAAATCATGTTGACCATAACCTTTCTTTTCTGAATCTCTTAAGAATTCTATTAAACACTTACAAGCTTTTTTTCTGTTTTCAAAGGACATTTTTTCTCCATTTTGTTTCATAGAGAAATCAAAATCTATAAAATCTGAAACATTAATATATTCAATCAGGTCTTTCATTGAGTAACCTAAAAATTCATCAGTGAGATAATCTTTAATTAATGCCAAAGGTTTTATAGCGTGCAAGATAGGATTTTTATCTAAAGCAATTAAAATTTCATCTCTTTCTTCTCTAAACTGAGGCTTTAAAAATTTATAAACTATTCCATCTTTTCTGTATAAATTACTCTCATAGTTTCCATTGTTTATATTTCTTTCAAAATCTGTTTCTCTAACAAAAATAGTATCCATCTT
>CAZVIQ010000053.1:0-5243 GCA_964626795.1 uncultured Muribaculaceae bacterium | reverse complement strand
TTGACAAATATAAAATATAATAATACAATTATAACATAATAAATCGGAGGAAAAAAGATGGGTAAAAAGAATATCGTTATAGTAATCTTGGGATTAATTACCGCTTTTTGTTTTGTTCTTGGAATAATAGGGTTAATTCAAAAAAATGCTAATGATGGAGGTCCAAAAACTCCAAATTACCAAATAAAATATAATTATTATATAGACGATAAAGAAGTAGATGCTTTACCTGTCAACTCTAACAGTCTAAACCCAGAATACGTTTTTAACAGATCGAGCTGTACAAATAAAGTTGTTGGTGAGTGGAATGAAGAAAAATGGAAATTTGAACCTAAAGTAACAAATACTGCAACCTGTAAATTATATTTTAATAAAGCTTATTATATGGTACAGTTTGAAATTGAATATGGTGAATTAAGAAATTCTGATGGAAGTGTTATGACTGAAGAAGAAAAAGAAAAAGGTCTTAAAATCGAAAGAGAAAAAAATTTAGTAGCTAAAATCCAGCCAGATGAAGGTTATTCACTAGTATCAGTTGAATGTGACAAGAAAAATGATACTGACTGGGATAAAGATAATAATGAACTAATGGTGAAAAAAGTTAAAACTGATACAAAGTGTAAAGTTAAATTTACAATTAGCAATTATGAAATTGATGTAAAAGTATCAAATGGTTCAGGAGCATCAACTTTAACAAGTGATCACGGAAAAGCAATAAATGTTCAGGTTACACCAAACACAGGATATGGTAATCCTTCAATTAACTGTACAAATGGACAAAAAGGAAATTGGAAAGATAATAAGTTTTCAATAGAAAAAATAGAAAACAGCACTTCCTGTACAATAGAATTTAAAATCTTGACTTATGAAGTTAAAGTTAATGTAACAGGCGGGACTGCGACACCTTCAGTAAACACAGTTAATCATAACAGTTCTAAAGAGTTTAATATTACAGCAGACACTGGTTATACAATTACAGAAGGATTTGGAGTAAGTGGATGCGTTGGAGCAAACCTGGATTATAATGGAGGAAAGTTAACACTTACTGTAAGTAATGTTACATCTAATCTAACTTGTAATGTTACATTAAAGTCTTCACCAAGTTCTCCTATTGAATAATAAATACTTAACTGCTGGAAACAGCAGTTTTCTTATGCTAAAATATTAAATATACGAGAGAAAATTTTTACTAATTAAAATTATGATTCCAGATTCAAAATATAGATTTGATCATAATTTATGTATAATAACAATAGATATATAATTTTTAAGGAGTGAACACAATGTGGAAAATTGGAAATGTTGAAATTAAAAATAAAATTGTTTTTGCACCTATGGCAGGAGTGTCTAATATAAGTTTCAGAACTATTATTAAAGAAATGGGAGCAGGACTTATTTATACTGAAATGGTAAGTACTATGGGTATTACCTATGATTCTAAAAAGACTATTAAATTACTGCAAATTAATGAAAACGAAAGACCAATAAGTATACAAATTTTTGGTGAAGATATAGATGCTTTTATAAAAGCTGCAAAATTTATTGATGAAAATATTAAACCAGATATTATAGATATAAATATGGGATGCCCTGTACCTAAAATAGCGATTAAATCACAAGCAGGTTCATCTCTACTTAAAAATCCCGATAAGATATATGAAATAGTTAAAGCAGTCGTAAGTTCAGTTAGTTGTCCTGTTACAGTAAAAATTAGAAGTGGATGGGATGAAAATAGCATAAATGCTGTGGAAGTTGCAAAAATAATTGAAAAAGCCGGGGCAAGCGCAATCTGTGTGCATCCTAGAACCAGAAGTCAAGGTTATTCAGGTATTTCTAACTGGAAAATAATAAAAGGTGTTAAAGAAAACGTTTCAATTCCAGTTATAGGTAATGGAGATATACATACTATTTATGATGCTGAAAGAATGCTTAAAGAAACTAAATGTGATGCTGTAATGATTGGAAGAGAAACCTTAGGAAATCCTTGGATTATAAAAGAATGCGTTGAATATATTGAAAATAGTAAAATTATAAATAAGCCAACTAATTTAGAAAAACTAGAAATGCTAAAGAAACATTTTGAACTTTTAGAACGATATGAAAATGAAAAAACTGCATTATTAGAAATTAGAATGCATGCACTTTGGTACATTAAAGGTATGATAGGAAACAAAGAAATTAAAAATAAAATCGTCGCAAGTAGTACAAAAGAAGAGTTCTTTAATATAATCGAAGAATATAAACAAACTATTACTAAATATTAATAGTAAAAAATAATAAAAATTGAAATATCTATTTATTTATAGTATAATATACCCTATTATTTTTAAGGGGAAGTTATGAGATATTTAGAAAAACTTGTATTAGATAGTGAAATCAAGTTCGGTACTGAAATAGAATTCAAGGGAGTAGATCTTACTTCTTTTTTTCGTGCTTTTCCAAATTTACCTTTAGTTATGATGCAAGATCACAAAACAAGTAAATTTACATTTGAAGATTGGTGCTTAGATTCAGATTCTACTGTTTCAACAGTTGAAACTAATGTAATTAATAAAAGATTTGTAAATTCTATATCAGGTGGTGAAATATCTAGTAAGATTCTTTCTAATAAAGAACATGATTGGATTGAACTTAAACAAATATGCTCAGCTTTAAGAAAATTTGGTGCATACACAGATGACTGTTGTAGCAACCATGTGAATGTAAGTACAGAATTAATAAGAGATAATTTAGAATTTTATAAAGTTCTCACTAAAATAGTTGTGGTATTCGAAAACGAATTAATTGCATTTAGTTGTGGTGAATCAAAAGAGATTAGAATAGGCAGTCATGACTATGCACGAGAAATGAGATATGAATTATTAAGAAAAATTAAGAAGTATAAATTATATAAAGAATTAGATTTCAACGCTTTTCTATATATACTACAAGAAATGGATAATAGTACTTTTACATCTTTAGATGGTATAAATCTTCAAGAAGTTAACAGACAAGGTAGAATCGAATTTAGATATCCTAACGGTACACTTAACCCCACAATTATCCAAAATAATATAAACTTTTTTTTAAAGATTGTATTAGCGATAATAAATAACAGGATTAATATAGATTACTTAAATCATAAAATTGAAGAGACAAATCCGCAAGATGTTATAAATAGTACTTTTGACTTGGAAAAAGCAGAGATTTTATCTAGATGGATAAGTTTAAACGAAGTAGACAAGAAAAATTTTATGTGGCAATTTAAAAGACAAAAAACATTATAAAAATTTCTAAGAAAGATAAAATTGCATTTAAAAGTTTTTAAAACGATTAAATAATGTCATAGGGAAAACAAAATTAATGAATATAACTTTTCTATTTATAACTTTTTAACATTTATTATTTTTATAAAAATTTGATTTTTTAACCATTTAATGGTAAAATATTAGACATTATTTTAGAAAGGGAAAATTATGGAAGCTCAAAAAAATAAAGTTCAAAGCGCATTACCTTCTGAAGAAATGAAGTGGCAACAATTTCAAACAAGCGAAGCGAAAAATATAGTTTTTCCAAAAACTACTGCTTTTAATTTGGTATATGAAGAAAATAAAAAAAGGAAAGATAATATAGCTATAGGATATGGTGAAAGAGAAATAAGTTATGGTGAATTCTTTGATAAAGTTGAAGAAGTAACTGATTCTTTAAAAGCTAAAGTAAAGCCAAGCGAAATCTTTTCTGTCGCTTCATTAAATACACCTGAATTAATATATTTATTTTATGCTTTAGGAGAATTACATGCTATATCTAATTTTATTGATCCTAGAACAAGTTATAAAGGTATTGTTGATTACATTAATGAAGCTGATTCTAGTAAATTAATGTTATTAAATATATTTAATGAAAAATTAAAAAATATTTGTTTAGATTCTAATATAAGAGAAATTATTAATGTTTCTTTAAGAGATTCTGCTAACAAACTTCCTTTAGATCAAACTTTAGTAAGTTTAATGACAGATGTTGTAACTGCTCTTAAATATAAAGATGATACACATATTAAGTTTGAAGATTATATAAATGAAAGAGAAGAATTACCTGATGTTGAATATGATTATAGTTATAGAGAAAGTTTACCACTTACTATAGTTCATACTGGTGGTACAACAGGTAATCCTAAGAGTGTTTTGTTATCTCATGATAGCTATAATGCTATGGCATGGCAATATAAATATTCAGGAATAGATGCACAACCAGAACATAGCTTTATGAATATGATGCCACCATTTATTGCATATGGCTCTGATATGTTTCATATGCCACTTGTACTAGGAATGAAAGTAGATTTGATACCGATGTTTAATTTCAAAAAATTTGATAGATTGATATATAAATACAAACCAAATCATTTTGCAGGTGTACCTAATCACTTAATCAATCTAGATAAAAGTAAAGTTTTAAAAAACGAAAATTTATCTTATATTATAACAGCTGCAGTGGGTGGATATGGAATAAGCCCTCAAAATCACGAAAGAGCCTATAATTTTTTAATAGGACGTGGCGCCAAAAATGGAATCAGCCCAGGATATGCAATGACAGAATCAAATTCTGTCTTTAGTGTCTGTGTACAAGACAATTTTAAATATGGAAGTGCCGGTTTTCCTCTTCCAGGTGCAACAGTAGGAATATTTGATAATAATAACAGAGAATTAGGCTATAACGAAATAGGGCAAATCTGCTTAAATACTCCCACAAGAATGCTGGGTTATCATAAAAACGAAGTAGAAACAAAAAAAGTTTTACAAAAACACGAAGATGATAAAATATGGATTCATACTGGAGATATAGGTTATATAGATGAAGATGGATATATATGGGTTACAGATAGAATTAAAAATATGATAATAAGACACGATGGATTTAAAGTATTTCCAAGTGTAATAGAAGATATTATTAACACACATCCTTCAGTGGAATATTGTAAAGTTGTAGGTATTAGAGATTATAATTATCAACAAGGGCAAAAACCAAAAGTACACATTAAACTAAAGTCAACATATGTGGGTTCTGATAACAAAATTATAAATGAGCTTTCAATTATGTGTAAATCATTGTTAGCAGAATATGCAGTACCAGAAGATTTTAAAATAAGAAAAGAATTTCCACTCACTCCTATTGGAAAGCCAGATATTGTAGCACTTCAAAATGAAGATGAAGAAAAATCAAAAAGTTTTGTTTTAAAAAAAATTTAAATTAACAGCAATAAA
>CAZVIQ010000052.1:0-5389 GCA_964626795.1 uncultured Muribaculaceae bacterium | reverse complement strand
TACGAAAAAAAGCTGAATTTCAATTCAACTTTCTTTATTAATTTGTAAAATCTTATAAATTAATTTTTAACTTAACATTACCATTGCAGCAGTTAATATTATACCTGACGCAATACCAATAGTTAAAACTACTTTAAATGCCCATTTAAACCATGTACGATATTCTACTTTTGCAAGAGCAAGACCACCCATTATTGCACCACAAGTTGGTGTAATTAAATTTACTAGTCCGTTTGCAGCAACATAAATCATAATAGTTACTGAAGCATTTAATCCAATTCCGTCTGCTATTGGAGCAACGATTGGTGTTGAAAGATTAGCAAGTCCTGAACTAGATGGTACCAGAACTGATAAGAATATATGTAGTAGATAATCTAGTGGTGCAAATATATATCCTGAAGTTCCTCTTAAAGCATTAACCGAACTTTCAATAATATATTCACCAAGACCAGTTGTACTCATTATTACACTTATACCACGAGCAACTGCTATTATCATTACAACTTCTACGATGTCTCCTACGCCATCCATAAATACTTTAACAATTCCTTCTTCTCCAAAGTCTCCAACAAGTCCTATAATTATTGCCATTAATAAGAACCATGTTGCGGCATCAAGGAAGTAGAAGTATCCAAAGCAATTTCCTGTTAGTATTGCTGACCAGTGTGTTCCTGCATCTGCAACGTCTGCGCTGATAATTCCGAAGTCAACCCATGGAATAAATCCTAAAATCATAACTACGAAAGTTAGTCCGAACAGAACTAATACTATTTTCTGTCTTGAAGTTAATTTTGCTTCGTTAATGTGTTCCTTTTTAACAAATTCTTCTTCCATATCTTCTCTTTCTTGTAAAGATAGGAATGTAGAACCTTTATCTCTTTTTACCTTCTTTGCATATCTCATAACAAAGAATACTGAGATTAAATATGCTGTTATCCATAAGATAGCACCTAGTGCTAATATAACTGTTTGATCTGCAACAACTCCTTCTGGTAAAGCACTTATTGCTGCTCCTACCGCAAATGGATTTATTGTTGATCCTAAAACTCCAGACCCTGCTCCTAAAAGGATAATCGCTGACCCCACGATTGTGTCATATCCAACTGCAACCATTGTAGCTGCAAGTAAAATATAAAATCCAACAGTTTCTTCTAGCATACCATATGTCGTACCACCAACTGAGAATATGAACATTAATACCGGAATTATTAAAAGTTCATTTCCTTTAAGTTTTCTAACAACTGTTGCTATACCATTTTCTAAAGCACCTGTGTGTTTTACTATTCCTAGAAATCCACCAAGGATTAGAACGAATATACAAACATCAGCAGCATCTACGAAACCATTTACTGGTGCCATAATAATATCTGATAATTTAGCATTTGTTACATCAGGAATAAACCATGTAACTGCTGCAACTATTGCTAGTAAAATTAGTATGATTGAAAATGCAGTTAAACCTTTTTTACCCATATTAGGAGATTTTTCTGCGTTTTCTTCATTTGTTATTTTTGCCATTTTTTCACTCCTTTATAATTTTTGTTCCGATTTTACCTTCCAAGGCTTCTTTTACTTTGCCTAAAGAGGTAATGATTGATTTTCCACGCGGATTATTTTCAACAAAATCTATGCAGGCCTCTATTTTTGGAAGCATGCTTCCTTTTGCGAATTCATTTTGTGAAATGTACTCACGTGCTTTTCTTACAGATAATTCTTTTAATTCTACTCTATTATCTTTATCACTATAGTTAATATAAACACTATCTACAGCTGTTAAAATTAAAAGTATATCTGCATTTAAATCACTTGCTAATCTAGCACTTGATTTATCTTTATCGATGACGGCATCTACTCCCATGTATCCTTGGTCAGTTTTTACAACAGGAATTCCTCCACCACCGACTGTAATGACAATATTCTCACTTTCGATTAATTGCCTTACTATATTCAACTCAACTATGCTGATTGGTTTAGGAGAAGGAACAACTCTTCTGTAACCTCTTCCAGCATCATCGATGAATTGATAACTTGTTTGCTTTTCTAGTTTCTCTGCTTCCTCTTTCGCATAGAACATTCCAACAGGTTTCGTTGGATTTTGAAAAGCTTCATCATTTTTATCTACTACAACTTCTGTAACTATTGTCGCACAGCTTTTATTAATTTTTCTTTTTTCAAGCTCATTAATAATTGCCTGCTGTAGATGATATCCTATATAACCTTGTGACATTGCACCACATTCAGGAAAAGGAATAAGTGGAGTTCCTGCATTATTTTTATATGCAAACTCCATTCCTGTATTTATTACTCCTACTTGCGGACCATTTCCATGAGTGATAACAATTTCATTACCCTCTTCTATTAAATCCACTATACTCACAGCAGTAGATTTAACCATTTCAAGCTGCTCAGCTGGATCGTTTCCTAAAGCGTTTCCACCGAGAGCTATAACTATTTTATTTTTCATTGATTTCCTCATCTGACATTGTCGCATACATAATAGCTTTTATAGTATGCATTCTATTTTCAGCTTCTTCAAATACTAATGACTTAGAAGAATTAAATACCTCATCTGTAACTTCCATTTCTGTTACACCAAATTTAGTATTCATTTCTTTACCTATTGTAGTTTTTAAATTATGAAAAGAAGGTAAACAATGTAAGAATATAGAATTTTCACTAGTCTTACTCATCATTTCCATATTAACTTGATAATCTTTTAATAAATTTATTCTCTTTGTCCATACTTCGTCAGGTTCTCCCATTGATACCCATACATCAGTATATATTATATTCGCATTAGTAACTCCCTCTAAAGTATCACTTGTTATTTTTATTATTGATCCATTTCTTGAGGCTATTTCTCTGCAAGTATGAATTAATTTTTCTTCGGGATATAATTCACTAGGTGCTAGGCAAGTATAATTTATACCCATTTTTGCAGACGCTACCATAAGCGAATTTGCTACATTATTACGTCCATCACCTACATATGTAAGATTAAGTCCTTTTAAATGTCCAAAATGTTCTTCAATTGTAAGTAAATCTCCAATCATTTGTGTTGGATGAAATTCGTTTGTAAGCCCGTTCCATGTTGGTACTCCAGCATGTTTTGCTAGTTCTTCGACTATATCTTGTCCATAACCACGATATTCAATTCCATCATATAATCTACCTAAAACTTTTGCAGTATCTTCAATACTTTCTTTTTTACCCATCTGACTACTTGCTGAATCTAAATATGTAACATTCATGCCTAAGTCAAATCCTGCAACTTCAAACGAACATCTTGTTCTAGTAGAAGTTTTTTCAAATAATAATACTATATTTTTTCCTTCAAGATATTTATGAGGAATGTTATTCCTTTTCATATATTTAAATTTTTTTGATAAATCTAATACATGTCTTATTTCCTCTTCTGAGTAATCAAGAAGTTTTAGAAAGTTCCTACCTTTTAAATTCATTTTTTAGTCCTCCCTATATAACGCCATGCTCATACAATGTGGTCCTCCACGACCTCTTGATAACTCACAACTTGGTATTTCTATTACTTTTAATCCTGCTTTTCTTAATGCCTCGTTAGTAACGAAATTACGGTCATAAGTAATAATGGTTCCAGGTCTTATACATAGTGTATTAACTCCATCGCTCCACTGTTCGCGTTCAGAAGCAATTCTGCCACCATTTCCACATTTTATAAGTTCTACTTTATCAATATCCAAATACTTTTCAAGCATCTTATCAAATGGCATATTAATTTCTTCTATATTAAGGCTTCCTCTTCCTTTATTAGTAATAGCATAAGCTTTAGATATATCCATAACATGAGAATGAACTGCAAATTTTTTGTGATCCACTCTAGTCATAACTGTATCCAAATGCATAAATGATCTTTCATCTGGAATATCTATAGCAAGAATTAACTCGAATTTAACTGATTTATCTGCAAAAAGTTCTTTCGCAAGTTCTGCAATAGCATCAGGTTCAGTTCTCTGAGATATTCCTATTGCGAGTACTTTGTCACTTAATACTTGAATATCTCCACCTTCTATACTATATCCACTATAACGTTTGTAATATAACTTTGTATTTAAGTAGTCAGGATGATATTTAAATATATACTCACCAAATATTGTTTCGCGACATCTTGTTACAGAATACATTTTATGTAATGATACTCCATTTCCAATAGTCGCAAAAGGATCACGCGGAGCATATAAGTTAGGTAATGGATCTAAAATCATTTTCCCTATATCACGTGTAGCATAGAAACCGCTTTTTTCTTGCAATTCATTAAGCTCACTATCATCAATTCCTTCAATACATTTAGAAACTAATTCTTTATTATCAGTTATTTTATTTAAAAATTTAAAACAAATTTCTAAAATTTCAAGTGAAGAAACATTTCCTTCTTTTATAAACTGTCTTATAAACTTTTCTCTTATTTGTGGATTTAAATCTAAAGTCTCGGCTACAAGATCAACTAAATATACTACTTCTACTCCTTCTTTTTTAAGAACTGCAGCAAAAGCATCATGTTCTTCTTGAGCTACTTTAAGAAATGGAATATCGTCAAATAATAGTCTTTCTAATGTATTTGGCGTTAAGTTTAAATATTCGTTTCCGGGTCTATGTAATAAAACTTTCTTTAAAGTTCCTATTTCAGACCAGTTATTTATTGATTTCATATATCTCCTCTTCATTATCTGACATTGTCGCATACATAAGAGCTTTTATTGTATGCATTCTATTTTCTGCTTCGTCAAATACTACCGATTTTGAGCTGTTAAACACTTCGTTACTTACTTCCATTTCTGGCAATCCATATTTTTCATATATTTGTTTTCCAATTGTAGTTTTTAAATCATGAAATGATGGTAAAGCATGCATAAATATTGCTGTTGGTTTAGCTAAACTCATAATAGAATTATTAATTTGGTAAGACTTGAGTAAGTTTATTCTTTTTTCCCATATTTCTTCAGGTTCTCCCATTGATACCCAAACATCTGTATATATTATATCTGAATTATTTATAGCTTGATTTAAATCGTCAGTTATATTAATAGTGCAACCATTTTTTTCTGCTATTTGTTTGCAAGTGTTAACTAACTCTTCAGATGGCCATAAATCTTTAGGACCACAAGCAGTAAAATTAACTCCTAATTTAGAGCTCGCAACCATTAAAGAGTTCCCTGCATTATTGCGTATATCTCCTACAAACACTAAATTAAGTCCTTTTAAATAACCGAATTTTTCTTCAATTGTTAGAAAGTCTGCTAACATTTGTGTAGGATGAAATTCATCTGTCAGTCCGTTCCACACTGGTACTCCGGCATATTTTGCTAGTTCTTCGACTATATCTTGTCCATAACCACGATATTCAATTCCATCA
>CAZVIQ010000051.1:0-5455 GCA_964626795.1 uncultured Muribaculaceae bacterium | reverse complement strand
TTGTACTTGCTATAGAGGGAAGTGATACATAATCAGGCATGTTTTTATAAACAGGAATTTTAAATGTATAATTTTTGTTTTCTATTTCTTTTTCCTTGTAGCTTCCAAAGAGAATTTGTGCTTCAGAACTAGGTGCCTGAATATTTTCCATATATTGGTGAAGGTTAGTATTTACAATATCAAATTTTTGTGAATACAGAGTATCCTGACCAATTCCAATATAGTCAGTGGCTAGAAACTCTGCACCACCGAGAATTGCCTTTTCTCTTGTGTTCCATGGCCTTCCATATTTAGTGCTGTTTATTTGCTGGCAAGTACCACTAACGCTGTCGTACCAGTTTCCTGTAGCATAACACAAACCTTGAACCCAATCACTAGGAGCATTTATATTATAAAAGTTATAATAACCATAAAGGGATATCCCGTTCATACTTCCATTATATTTACCGGTAATAGGACCATAATCTGATTTGCTTCCACCTTCTTGAATAACTCTAGCTACTAAGTGAGTAGGGGAAACTTTGTAATTTTCTGCTGCTTTCATGAAGTATCCTCTATACTCTGCAGTATTTAACCATGTACCATCTAAGAATGTTTGCAATATAGCGTCTGTATGAATAGTTTTATCATAACTTAGATTTTCAAACATAAATATAAATCTATCACTTAAGAAATTTCTCGGATCCAGAAAGAATGCATTTGTAGCATAATTTGTATAATAATAGTTTCCACTTTTTTGTACCATAGTTGAATAATAAGAAAGATATGTTGTAACACTATTATGTACTAAGTTCATATTGGTTTGCTTTGAAACAAAAGAACTCCATTCTATATTTGTAACAAGCGGTTTAAATTCCCAATTAGGATGATCTCTTTTCATTTTTATTAAATATGGAATATAATTCTTAGTAAATCCAGCCTGTAAAAGAGAGTTTGCATATGCTGTTTCTGCTTCTGTGTAATTAGCTGAAGATATTGTAAGCTCTTCATATTTAGCAACATCATTACTACATACATAACCAATTTTGTTTCCATGATATCTTATTTTATACCAGCTGTAATATCTAGCATCGCATCCACTTCCTCCAGGTAAAGTTTCTTCTATAGTAAAAGTTGTTCCGTTAATTAATCTGTCTTGCATATCATACACATTGCCTTTTACAGTTTTATCCCATACAGATAAATAATCATAACAGTTAACTCTTGCAGTATATGGCTGACCACTACTTGAATTGGTAAATATATTTAAATAACTGCTACATGCATAACCAGATATTCCATTATAACTTATCTTATACCATCCAGCAGGACATTCAGTACCTTTATCAGAATATTTAGTAGTTTCTAATAATTCTACTCTTAGATTATATGGTACTGCACCTAATTTAGTTGAATCTGCGGTTGCGTCACTTCTGATATTAATTCCTATTTTTTCAATGACAATTCCATAGTCTGCATTTATAGTGAAAGGTAAAAACAACAAAAATAAGAAACATATATAATATAATAACTTTTTCATTACATCTACCTCCTCATTATTTTCATTATATAGTAAGTTTAACATAATAATAGACATTTATCATCAATTATTTATAAAAGTATACAAAAAGTGACAAATACATGTTAAACTTGTAGTAGTGATTTTATGAAAAGAATATCTATATATGGCTCAACCGGTTCAATAGGAGTTTCTACTTTAAATGTAATTGATAAAAATAAAAAAGAATTTAAAGTAATGACTTTAGTAGCGGGTTCCAACGTTGATTTATTAATTAAACAAATTAAAAAATATAAACCTTACTATGTTTATATAAAGAGTGAAAGTAATTATGAACTATTAAAATCTAAGTTTAAAAAACTAAAGATTTATTATGGAGAAAACGGTTTATCAGAAATATCGGTTTTAAATGAAAGTGACATTTATGTTTCTGCATTAGTTGGTATAGTCGGACTTATACCAACGGTAAATATGATAAAAACAGGTAAGATAGTTGCGCTTGCCAATAAAGAAGTTATAGTAAGTGGTGGACCGATAATTATGAATTTAGTTAAAAAACATAGGGCAACTTTACTTCCAATAGACAGTGAACATTCTGCTATAGAGCAGTGCTTGAATGGAGAAGATAAAAGTAAAATAAATAAAATTTTACTTACAGCATCAGGAGGACCATTTTTAAATAAAGAAATAACAAAAAGCACTACTAAAGCAGAGGCTTTAAATCATCCTACATGGAATATGGGAAGTAAGATAACAATAGATTCTTCAACACTTGTTAATAAAGCGTTTGAAATAATTGAAGCAAAATACTTATTTGATATTGATCCTAATAAAATAGAAGTTGTAATACATAAACAAAGTTTAATTCATTCAATGGTGGAATTTATAGATGGCACTATAATGGCCAATATTGGTCCTAAATCTATGGAAGTACCTATTTCTTATGCTTTGATGCAATCAGAAAGAGTTAAAACAAATGCAAAAGAATTAGATGTTTTTAAAATAAGTAAATTAAATTTTGAAAAACCTGATTTTAAAAAATTTAAAGCCTTAAAATTGGCATATTATGTTCTTAAAAAAGGTCATAGTCATCAAATAGTATTTAATGCTGCAAATGAAGTTCTAGTAAATGCTTTTCTAAATGACAAAATAAAATATATTGATATAATTAAAATTCTTGAAAAAGTATTAAAAAAGCATAAAAATGTAAAAATAAATAATATAGAAGACATATTAACTTTAGATTTGAAAGTAAAAAATGAAATTCAAAGATATGTAGAAATATAAAAGAAAGTATTATATAATATTTTTGAAGAAGAGAGTGAGTATATGAATTTAGTAGTAAACGGTCATAATATAATTTTAATAATATTTGTATGTTTTTTAGCCTCAGCTTTAATGGTAGAAGGTATGAAGAAAATATCGACTTATTTAGAAATATTTGATATTCCAAATGAGAAAAGAAAAATACATGATAAACCAATTCCTTTGTTAGGCGGGGTTGGTATGTTTTTAAGTTTTTTGCTTGGATATATGCTTTTTGCACCTAAGAATACTTTAATGCTTTCAATATTGATTTCATCATTTTTAATTTTACTTTTAGGAATATTTGATGATTTTGGAAAAAAGACTAAAAAAACAATACCAGCCAGATATAAATTTTTAGTTCATGTAATAATTGCGGGAATAGTAGTATTCTATGGAGGACTTGTTCTTGGAGAAGTAACATTATTTAACTTAAGACTTGATTTTGGAATATTTTCTCCCTATGTTACTATGTTTATTATAGTAGGTGCTATAAATGCAATAAATTTTATAGACGGTCTTGATGGACTATGTGCAGGAATATCTTCAATTTACTTTTTAACTATTGCAATAATTGCAATGGGTCTTAATCTATTAGGAGGTCTTGATGTAATACTTTCACTTATTATGCTAGGCGCAACGCTTGGATATTTATATCATAATTTTCCACCTGCTAAAATATATCAGGGTGATACAGGTTCAACATTTTTGGGACTTATGATATCTGTAATAGCATTAATAGGTTTTAAAACAATGACACTTACTTCTCTTGTGATTCCTTTAGTGGTTTTATTTATTCCTATTATTGATACAGTGCTAGCGATTTGCAGAAGAAAATTAAAAGGCAAAAGTATTGGAGAAGCAGATGGCGAGCACATACATCATCAATTATTAAAGTTAGGTCTTGCAAAAAGAAAATCAATTTTAATTATTTATGCTGTTGATATATTATTTTCGATAACATCAATCTTGTATGCTTTCGGATATAGAAAAGAAATGGTTGTTTCATATATATTTATATTATTTATGGTAATATTTTTAGTACTTAAAACAGATGTGCTTTTTGAGAGAAATAAGAATAAAAAAGGAGATAAATAGGAAAATGAATATTTGTATTTTAGGAAGTGGAGCCTATGGTATTGCGCTTGCATCAATAATGAATAAAAACAAACATACAATAAACATGTGGACACATGATGAGGAAGAATGTAAGATATTGGATAAAGAAAGAATATCTAAGAAACTGGAAGGATATAAAATACCAAAAAATCTTAGCTTTACTACAAGTTTAGAGAATGCTGTAAAAGATGCAGAACTTATTGTTGTAGCAGTTCCAGCATTTGCTTTTGACAGTGTATCAAAAGATCTCTCAAAGTATTTAGTTAAAACAAAACAACACGTTTTAATTGCAACAAAGGGAATAGAACAAAATACTTGTTTATTTTTAGTAGATGTTTTAAAGAAATATAACAACACAAAAAATTATGCTGTAATATCGGGTCCAACTTTTGCATCTGATATTATTAAAGAGGTACCTATTGGATTTGCACTCGGAGTAAGAAATAAAACAACGAAAGATATAGTTATAAAAGCACTTAAAAACGATAAAACAAAATTAAGACCTACGAGAGATATAGTTGGAGTTGAACTTTGTGGAGCAGTAAAAAATGTTTTAGCAATTGCTTCGGGAATACTTGGAGGAATGAAAGTAGAAGATTCTACTGTTGCACTTTTTTTAACAGAATCACTTAATGATGTAAAGCATTTAATAAAAGCACTTGGTGGATATAAAAAATCTATTCTTTCATTTGCAGGATTTGGAGATATATTTATGACATGTACAAGTACGACTAGTAGAAACTATAGCTTTGGATATCTAATAGGAAAAGGTGCTAGTAAGGAAGAAATAGATAAATACTTGGAAACTACAACTGTTGAAGGTATGTATACTTTAAAATCAATTTATAAATTAGTAAAAAACAAAAAAGTAAAAATGCCGATTATAGATTTGATTTATAATATTGTGCTTAAAGATAAAAATAAAGAAGAATTATTAAAATTCTTAATAGAAAAGGAATAAAATATGAACGTTTATGATTTTGATGATACTATTTATAGAGGAGATACAAGTATAGATTTGATTAAATATACACTTATCAAACATCCTTTTTTGATGTTAAAATATATATTTAAATTTATAAAAAAAGGAGTTCTATATAAATTAAATAAAGTTGAATTTAAAGAAGTAAAAGAGACTTTATTTATGTTTTTAATTGAAATTAAAGATTTAGATAAATATTTAGAAAAGTTTACTGATAAGTATATGAAAAATATAAAATCTTGGTATAAAGAAAAACAAAAAAAAGATGATTTAGTAATAAGTGCATCTTATACTATTTGGATTAAAAAGTTTTGTGATAGATTAAATATAAAAAATGTAATTGGAACAGAAGTTGACTTAAAAACCGGCAAAATAATAGGAAATAATTGTTCGGGAGAAGAGAAATTAAAAAGATTTGATAAATTATTTCCTAATATTGAAATTTTAGAGTCGTATTCAGATTCAAAAAAAGATATACCCTTACTTGAAAGAGCAAAGCAAGGATATGTAGTAAAGGGAGATAAAATTACTCCTTATAAAAAAGGATATAA
>CAZVIQ010000050.1:0-5554 GCA_964626795.1 uncultured Muribaculaceae bacterium | reverse complement strand
TATAATGGTGAAACTGCAGATGATATTTTTAAAAGAAAAGATCTTCGCTATAGAGAAGATATATTAGATAATATGTGCAGTGAAGAACTAATTGCAAACTTATTTAGAATTTCTCAAACCGAGGCTAAATTAAAAAAAGAAAAAATCAAAGAAGAAAAAATAGCTAAAAATATTCATTATAAAATAGGGAAAAATATTAGAGAAGTAATTGCTAAAAATGGTGGAGAAATGCCAGAGAAATTACCAACTCCTGAAAAGAGTTTAAAAGAACTACAAAAAGAAATAAAAAATTTTTAAAAACACTTTAATTCTTATATGTAATTATGGACATTATTATTACGATTTGATACAATTAATCTAATGAAAAAAGGTGAATACTGTGGAATTTAATTCTTTAGAAGAACTATATAGTAGGCTTAAACCTGCATTATATAGTAAAAGGCAAGAACTTTTAAGAGAAAAAATTGATATTGTAAAAGAAGAAGATATTTGGAATTATCTTGTTAAATTTATCTGGAAAGATAAAAAAGGACTATCTATTTTTGATTTAACAAATGATATTTTATATATAAGTTCAGGAGAACTTAAGAATTATGTTTTAGATAAATTTAAAAATCAAAAAAGAGAAGTAGAATACTACTCAGAAGATTTATTATAGGAGTAAAGAATGAAAAAGAAAATAGCTATTATTTCAGTATGTTTAATTATTTTATGTGCTTTTATAGTATACTTAATAAAGCCAACAATAAAAAGTATAAATTATGGTCTGGATTTTAAAGGTGGTTTTGAAGTTTTATATAAAGTAGAAAGTTTAGGAAAAGAATTAAAACCTGAAGATTTAAAAAGTACTTATAAATCAATTATAAATAGAATAGATACTTTAGGAGTTTCAGAACCTGAAATTATTATAGAAGGAAATAATATAAGAGTTAAACTTCCAGGAGTAAAAGATGAAAATGAAGCAAGAGAAAGACTTAGTACTCCTGCAGTTTTATCATTTAGAAATTCTAGTGATGAAGAATTAATGAATGCTAATGTTCTAGCAAGTCCTGGGGCTAAATTAGATTATGATCCTAAAACAAGTAAACCAGTTGTTGCATTAAGTATTAAAGATAATGATAAATTTTATAGAGTTACTAAAAATATTAGTGAATCTACTGACAAACTTATTGTAATCTGGCTTGATTATACAGAAGGAGATTCTTTTGAAAGTCAAAAAGAAATATGTGGACAAGATGGTAATTTCAAATGTATAAGTGCTGCCTCTGTTAACGAAGGATTTATGAATAATGTTGTTATACAGGGAAATTTTACTGAAAAAGAGGCACAAAAACTAGTAGACTTAATAAATAGTGGAAGTCTTCCTACAAAACTTACAGAAATAAGTACGAAGGTAGTGGATGCAACTTTAGGTAATGAAACTATAAAAACAGTACTTGATGCATTTATTATTTCTCTAATACTTATAAGTTTACTTTTAACTTTTAAATATAGATTCAGTGGACTAATTACGAGTATATGTCTTATTATATATACAATTCTTGTAATAATTATATTTAATAATATAGGTGGAACACTTACACTGCCTGGAATAGCAGCAATGATACTTGGTATTGGAATGGCAGTTGATTCAAATATTATCTCAATAGAAAGAATTAAAGATGAAGTTAAAAATAAAAATACAATAAAAACTGCTTTTAAAGAAGGAAATAAAAGAAGTATAACTGCAATAATTGATGCAAATATTACAACTCTTTTAGTTGCAATTATTCTCTTTATATTTGGAGAAAGTGCAGTAAAAGGCTTTGCAACAATGTTTGTTATTACTATTTTTGCAACAATATTCATAATGGTTTATTTAAACAGATATATTTTAAAATTGTATATTGATACTGAATTATTCAATGGAAAAGAAAAGTTTTTCTTTGGAAAAAATACAGAATATAAGAATTTTGACTTTATTAAAAATGCAAAATATTTTGCAGGTATTTCACTTACAGTTTTATTAATAGGTTTTATATTCTTGGGATTTAAAGGATTAAATTTGGGAATAGATTTTAAAGGTGGATCAATTATAAATCTAAAAGGTGATTTAATAAATATAGAAGAAACAAATAAATATTTTGATAAATATAATGTTAGAGAAGCAAATAAGATAAATGATAATGAAGTAACATATAATATAAAGGAGTCTTTAGAAAAAAATGAAGTTTTAGAGATTCAGGAAAAATTTAATGATTATAAAGTAGAAATAAATTCAATAAGTAATCTAGTTAAAAAAGATTTAACTAAAAACGCTATGATATCACTTTTACTTGCTAGTATTGGGATTTTAATATATATTGCGATAAGATTTAACTGGAGTTTCAGTATATCATCCATAATTACACTTATGCACGATATTATAATGGTAGTAATGGTTTTTGCAATTATAAGAATGGAAATAGATTTTATATTTATTGCAGCTATATTAACTATCCTAGGATATTCAGTAAATGACACTATAGTTCTTTTTGATAGAATACGTGAAAATAGACAAATTATTTATAAAAACAATATAAAGTCAGATAAAATTTTAAAAGAATTAGTTAATAAAAGTTCTAATGAAACTATTTCAAGAAATATATTAACTTCTTCAACAACTTTTATTACTTTACTTATACTTTTATACTTTAACATTAAAGAAATTTTACCATTTAACGTAGCACTTTTGATAGGCCTTATAGCAGGATCAATATCTACACTATTTTTAGCACCTTATATTTATTACTATTTTGAAAAAAGAGAATTAAAAAATAATGGTAAGAAAAAAACTTATGATGATGAAATAGATGAGCTTAGTGTTAAAGGAATTAATTCATAAAGGAGAAAAATGAATACTGAAAATAAAAAATATGAAGACTTAATAAATGTTTTAAGTACATATTTTAATGAAGAAGATTTAAAATTAATGGATAAATATTATAATAAAGCTTTAAAAATCTATGAAGGTATGAAAAGACATACTGGAGAAGATTATATTTACCATTCAATTAATATTGCTTATAGTTTATCTGAACTTAAAATGGACAAAGTTACGATAGGGTGTGCATTAATACATGAAGCCATAACAAATGAAAAAATGACTTATGATGAAGTTTTAGAAGAATTTGGTGAAGAGACAGCTAAAATACTTCTTTGTATTTCTAAAATAAGTGGATTAAAGAGAACTTTCAAAAATAATAATATAGAAAGATATAGAAAGATTATTGTAGGTCTTGCAGAAAACCCTAAGGTAATATTTATAAAACTTGCAGATAGACTTGATAATTTAAAAACACTTAATGTTCACTCTATGGAACATCAGGAAGAAATAATTGAAGAAACAGAAAAAGTTTTTATTCCTATTGCGCATAGATTAGGTATTAAAAAATTTAAAAGTGAACTTGAAGATTTGTGTTTAAGAAATGCTTATCCTGATGAATATGAAGAAATACTTAATAGACTTAAAACTTCAAAAGAAGAACTTGAAAGTTCTTTAAAGACAATGAAGGAAGAAATAACTGAAATACTTAATGATCATAATATTAAATTTACAATAGTAAGTAGAGTCAAAAGTGTAAGAGGTATTTTTAATAAATTAAAATCAGGTAGAAAATGGAACGATATATACGATATGCTTGGAATAAGAGTACTTGTAGATAAAGATGAAGAATGTTATCTTGTTATAGGACTTATTCACGCAAAATATAAATCAATTCCATATAGATTTAAAGACTATGTAGCTAATCCTAAATCAAACATGTATCAGAGTTTGCATACAACTGTATTTGGTGTTAATAATTTTATGTATGAGATTCAAGTTAGAACTTATTCTATGGATGAAATTGCTGAAAGTGGTATAGCTTCACATTGGTCATATAAAGAACAGATAAATGGTTCAGTAAAAACATCTTTAGATAAAAGACTTGAAGAGTTCAAGGCTTTAATAAATATAAACGATATAGAAGGAAATTTAGAATTTTTTCAAAATTTAAATAAAGAACTTACTAAAGGAGAAATATATGTTTTTACTCCTAAAGGAGATGTAATTGAACTTCCTGATGGTGCTACACCAATAGATTTTGCTTATAGAATTCACACAGAAATAGGTAATTCAGTTACAGGAGCACTTGTCAATAATAAAATTGTTAAACTAAATCAGGAACTTCAAGATGGTGATATAGTTTCATTAATAACTCAAAAAGGAAGAGGACCTAATAAAGCATGGCTTAAGTTTGTTAAAACTGACAGTGCTAAAGGAAGAATTAAATCTTATTTCTTTAAAAAAGAAAAAGAAAAAATTATAGAAACAGGTAGGGAACTCTTAGAAAATGATATTAAGAAAAAGAATTTTAGTTTGAATGAATCATTAACAAATGAAAATATTAATAGAGTCGTGGAAGAACTAAAACTTGATAATGCAGATGATATTTATTTTGGTATCGCTACTTTAAAATTCACTACAAATATTATAATAAATAAACTTTTAAATATAAAAGAAGAAAAGAAAAAAGAAGAAATACTCGATAAATTAAAACCTATAAAACAAAAATGTTCAAAAGACATTATTATTGCCGGAGCAGATGATATACTGACCAATATTGCTTCATGCTGCTCACCAGTAAAAGGTGAAGAAATAGTTGGATACATTACTAAAGGTAATGGTGTAAGTATTCATAGAAAAGGATGTTATAATATTTCTTCAAGTGAAGAAAGAATAGTTGAAGCTCAATGGTGTGAAACTACAGATCATAAATATACAGCATATTTAAATGTTTTTGTAAGTGCGGATAATGATAAACTTATAAATATAATAACTATTGCTACAAAATATGAAATAAATATAGAATCGTTAAATTTAAAAGATACTGACAAAAGTTTATATTATGAGCTAATATGTAAAGTGAAAAATATAGATGAATTAAATTTATTTATAAGTGACCTTAAAGGTTTGAAATTTGTCAGCAAAGTAGAAAGGACATATTTAAAGTGAGAATTTTAGTACAAAGAAGTAAAAATAGTAAAGTAACAATAGATAATGAAATAAACGGCAACATTGAAAAAGGATTTGTAGTTCTAGTAGGTTTTACTCATACAGATAATGAAAATATTATAAATAAAATGATAGAAAAATTAATTAATTTAAGAATATTTGAAGATGAAAAAGGACTTATGAATTTAAGCCTTATGGATATTGAAGGAGAAATCTTAAGTATAAGCCAATTTACTTTATATGCCGATACTACAAATGGAAGAAGACCAAGTTTTATTAATGCAATGAGACCAGAAGAAGCAACTCTTCTTTATGATTTATTTAATAAGAAATTAAGAGAAAAAAACATTAAAGTGGAAACTGGTGTTTTTGGTGCAGATATGAAAGTTGAAATATATAATGATGGACCAGTAACAATAATGCTTGACAGTAAATATTATAATTTATAATTCAAACTATATAATTGAATTAAAAGAGTATAAACAAACTTATACTTTTTTTTTTGCCTAAAATAGTATATAATTAGTTTAAGATTATAAA
>CAZVIQ010000049.1:0-5739 GCA_964626795.1 uncultured Muribaculaceae bacterium | reverse complement strand
TTTCTCTAAAATCTTGTATCACCGTTTCTGGAGGAAACGGTAGTAAATCCACACCGTATGTACTGTCAGATAGTGCCTGCACATAACTATAACAAGGTGTCCTCGGAAAACCCTTTCCGAGGACCGTATAAAAAAGTATTAACTTTCAAATGAAAGAATAATATAGGGATAAGTTAATTAAAGAAGCGCTACCTTTGTCTTTCGCCGTATAACTGGAATGGGTCGAATGCGAACGAGTTCAATGTGAATTCGTCGGGTAATCTGAACAACAACAATGTGGACAATACTAACGGGGCGCGGGCCTCAATTTCTCTCAAAGCTGAAGTAGTGTTTTCTGGAGGAAATGGAAGTATAGAAAGTCCATATCTTGTAGAGTAAAAAGTCAGGTAGATCTTTGATCTCATAAAAATCATCAACACACTTGTTGGCGATAAAAATTAATTGGTGTAATAAAAATATCTCTAATGAAAGTTATAGATATTTTTTTAATTGGCAAAAAATTTCCTCTTTTAAATTACTGTATTGTCTGATATAATTGTATCTAGAATAACTATGGAGGAACAATGAGACAGATTATTACTTGTTTGGATGCAGGAAGTAGTAAAATAAAACTGATAGTCGGTGAAGTTTATAAAGATAAACTTAACATTTTAGCGTGTTCTGAAGTAAGAAGTAAAGGAATTAAAAAAGGCGTAGTAGTTAATCAGGAAGAAGCACTTGTAAGTATTAAAACTGCTGTTAGCAGAATAGAAAATGTTTTAGAAATAAAAATTAAAAAAATTATATGTTTAGTACCCTCTTATTTTGCAGAATATATACTAAGTGAAGGAACTTCTACAATAACGAGTGATACTAAAATTATAACAGGAGAAGATATATTAAGAACTTTTCAGGGATGCGTATATAATAAAATCCAAGAAAATAAAGATCTTATTACTATAATGCCGATAGAATTCTGGTTAGATGGAAAAGAAAAAGTTAAAGATCCTAAAAATAAAAAAGCTAATAAATTAAGTACTAAATGCATTCTTGCAGTAACTCCTAAGAAAAACACTTATTCTTTAATAAGTGTACTTGAAGCGCTTAAGATAGAGGTTGCTGATATATGTTTCAGTTTCATAGGTGATTACTATGAATTTAAAAAAGAAGAGTATAGTGACAAGAATATAGCTGTTGTAAATATTGGTGCTGATACAACTGAAATAGGTATTTTTCATAAAAACATTGCAGTAGCAAGTGAAGTAATTCAAAATGGTGGAAGAAATATAGATAGAGATATAGCTTATATATATGATATTTCTCTTAAAGATGCACATAAGCTTAAAGAAACTTTTGCACACGCAAACACTTCTTCTGCAAGTATGAATGAAAGTGAAGTAGTGTTGACAAAGTCAGCTGAAAATATTAAAATAAATCAATATGAAGTGAGTGAAGTTGTCTATTCTAGATTAAAAGAAATTTTGGAAGAAGCAAAAAAACAAATAAACTTCTTAACAAAGAAAGAAATTAGTTATATAATAGTTACAGGAGGAACATCTGAGATTTTGAATTTTGAGAGCGTAGTCAAAGAAATATTTGGTAAAAAAGCTATTATTCCAAGTATTTATGAGATGGGAGTACGAAATAATAAATTTAGTAGTTCTGTTGGTTTCATAAAATATTATTATGATAAATTAAAGCTAAGAAACAAAGTTGCATCCACGATAAGTGAGGAAGATGAAGAAGAAATGTTCAATAAAAAGAAAAAAGTAAATGAAAATAATATACTTGGAAAAATATATGGATATTTTTTTGATAATTAAGGAGTGATATTATGAATAATGGATTAGAAATGGATCAAATAGCGAAAATTAAAGTAATAGGTGTCGGTGGCGGAGGTTGCAATGCTGTTAATAGAATGATAGATTCTGGACTTCAAGGAGTAGAATTTATTGTTGCAAATACAGACCTTCAAGTTTTAAACACCTCTAGAGCTGAAAAGAAACTTCAAATCGGAGTATCTATTACAAAAGGTAGAGGTGCTGGAACTAAACCAGATGTTGGAAGAGAAGCTGCACTAGAAAACCAAGATGAAATAGAAGAAGCTCTAAAAGGTGCTGACATGGTATTTGTTACTTGTGGACTTGGTGGAGGAACTGGAACTGGTGCTGCACCAGTTATTGCGGAGATTGCACAGAACCTTGGATGTCTTACAGTAGCAATAGTAACTAAGCCATTTAAATTTGAAGGTAAAAAAAGAATGGATCAGGCTTTAATGGGTCTTGATGAATTAAGAAAGCATGTTGATACCATTGTAGTAATACCTAATGATAGACTTAGAGATTTAATTGACAAATCAACTCCAATGCTTGATGCATTTAGAGAAGTAGATAATGTACTTAGATTAGGTGTTCAGTCTATATCTGATTTGATAAGTGTTCCTGGACTTGTTAACCTTGACTTTGCTGATGTTAAAGCAATAATGGAAAACAGAGGAGATGCACTTATTGGTATAGGTGTAGGATTTGGAGAAAATAGAGCAGTTGAAGCTGCAAAACAGGCTGTAACAAGCCCACTTCTAGAAACTACAATAAATGGAGCAACAGATTGTATTGTTAATGTTACAGGTGGAAAAAATCTTGCGTTGTTTGAAGCAGAAGATGCTGCAGAAGTTGTTAGAGCCGCAGCTAATACAGATGTTAACCTAATATTTGGTGTTGTAATAAATGAAGCTTTAACAGATGAAGCCGTTGTAACTGTAATTGCGACAGGATTTGAAGATGAAAGTGATCCACTTTATAAAACATATTCTGGTACAAATTCAACAAGTAACGCAATTAATCTAGATGATGAAGATGATGGAAATGCATATGAACTACCACCATTTTTAAGAAATAGAGACTTATAATTTACATATAATATAAATATATTTAAATATTTAAATCAATGAAGCAAACAAGTAGTAAAATCAATCGTTTAAAGAGAATTGATTAAATGGTGTGAAATCAATAACAGATATTTTATGAATAACATTGCTGAGTGACTTTCTGAAATTAAGTAGGATTGTTCGGACTTGTCCGTTATAAAAAAAGTTAATTAAAGGATGGTACCGTGCTCATGCACTCCTAGTTGCCATCTTTTTATTTTAAAATAGGGAGGAAAATTATGAAATTAGATGTAAAAGATATTTTTGAAAAGAAAGATGAATATCTTGAAAAAGAAGTTGAATTGAAAGGCTGGATTAGAAATCATAGAAAACAAAAGGATTTTGGGTTTATTGATTTTAATGATGGGACATTTTTTACTAATATACAGCTTGTTTATACTGAAAATCTTGGTAATTTTGAAGAAATTCAAAAATTTAAGATTGGTTCTGCGATTAAAGTAAATGGTAAAGTTGTTAGTTCTATTGGAGAAGGTCAAGAGTTTGAAGTTGAAGTAAAAGATATAATTTTATTGGGTGACTGTCCTGATGATTATCCTATACAACCAAAGAGACATACTAGAGAATTTTTAAGAGAACAGGCATATTTAAGACCAAGGACAAATTTGTTTAATGCAGTATTTCGTGTTAGAAGTGTTGCTGCGCATGCCATACACGAGTATTTTCAAAATAATAATTATGTATATGTTCATACTCCAATAATAACTGGAAATGATGGTGAAGGAGCAGGCCAAGTGTTTCAAATAACAACTTTGGATTTAGATAGAGTAGCTTCTTCAGGTAAAGTTGAATATGATAAAGATTTTTTTGGTAAAAAAGTAGGACTTGCCGTTACAGGTCAGCTTGAAGGAGAAACTTTTGCTTTAGCGTATAAGAAAATATATACTTTTGGTCCAACATTCAGAGCAGAAAATTCAAATACTAAAACTCATGCTTCTGAATTCTGGATGATAGAGCCTGAAGTAGCATTTTGTGATTTAGAAGGCAATATGGATATAATGGAAGATATGTTAAAATATATAGTGAAGTACGTACTTGAAAAATGTTCTAAAGAGATGGAATTCTTTGATAAATTTGTAGAAAACGGTTTAATAGAAAAATTAACTAAATTAATTAATTCTAAATTTACTAGAATTTCTCATTATGATGTTATTGAAATCTTGCAGAAAGCAGATGTTAAATGGGAATTTCCTCCAGTTCAAGGAGAAGATATTGCCAGAGAACATGAAAAATATATTACCGAATATTTTGATGGTCCAGTATTTATTAAAGACTGGCCAAAAGAGATTAAAGCTTTTTATATGAAACTGAATGATGATGGTAAAACAGTTGCTGCAGTCGACCTTGAAGTTCCAGGAGCGGGAGAACTTATTGGTGGTAGTCAGAGAGAAGATGATTTTGCTAAACTTGAAGCACGTATGAAAGAATTAGAAATTGATCCTGCTTCACTTGACTGGTATTTGAACTTAAGAAAATATGGTGGATGTGAACATTCTGGATTCGGTATGGGATTTGAAAGATTATTAATATATCTTACAGGTGTAGATAATATAAGAGATGTTATTCCTTATCCAAGAACACCAAATAATTGTGAATTTTAATTATGATAAATAGATTTAATAATAGAAATATTGATTATGAAAGTATATTTAATAGAAGTATCATTTTAATAGGACCTATTGGAGTAGGCAAATCAACTATTTCAAAAATAATTCAAAAACAAAATAGTGAATTTGGTTTAGTACATATGCCATTAGATAAAACGAGTGAATTTTACCTAAATTATTATGGTTACGATATATTAAAAGGAAGAGAATTATATAAAGAAGGTAGATATCAAGATTACTTAAATTATAGACAACCGTTTAATTTTCAATATATTAAAAGAATTTTTGATAATATTGATAGACCTTATTTATTAGAATTTGGAGGATCTGATACAATTACTTCTACTGAAGAAGAAAAAGAAGAACTAAAATCTTTGTTTCGAGAATTTAAAAATATAGTTTTATTGCTTCCTAGTAAAAATAAAATTTGTTCGGAACAAATATTAGAACAGAGATTAATTGAATTAGGAGAGGATGAAAGAAAGATATCATTTTTAAAATTTGTTAATAAAAGTTTATTTCAAGATAGTTTTTATGAAGAAGTTGCAACTTTTACTGTTTATACAGAAGGTAAGACTCCAGAAGAAACAGTTTCTGAAGTATTAGAAGTAGTAAAAAGTAATAATCATAGTATGAAATAAAAGAAATTATACAAACGGAGGAAATATGAAAAAAGAAGAACTTAAACAGTTTGCAAATAAATTAATGTTTGACATGGAAGATGAAAAATATGAAACACTTAGCAAAGAATTTGAATTTATTTTAAAAGAAATGGATAAAATAAATTCATTTGAGAATTTAAGTGAAGTTGAACCTATGATTCATCCTTTTTCAGTAGATGTAGAATTAAGAAATGATGAGCCTAAAGAGTTGCTAACTACAGAAGAAGCGCTTTTTAATGCAAAAGATAAAATTGGATACGAAATAAAAATTCCAAAAGTAGTAGGTGAAGAATGAATATAGAGTATTTTAAAAATCAAATTAAAGAAACTGGTGTTAAAGAAGTATTTAATAAATCAGTTAAATATGCGAAAAACATTAATGAGAAGATTAATGCTTTTGTTACGATTTTAGATGATTTTGAAGAAATTGCAAGTAACTCATATATAAAAGGGATTCCTTATGCACTAAAAGACAATTTCTCAACTAAAGGGATATTAACTACTGCTTCATCAAATATATTAAAAGACTATATTCCTGTGTTTGACA
>CAZVIQ010000048.1:0-5867 GCA_964626795.1 uncultured Muribaculaceae bacterium | reverse complement strand
CGATTGGAATCGAACCAACGACCTAGCGCTTAGGAGGCACTCGCTCTATCCTACTGAGCTACGAGGACACAGATATATTTTAACATATTTTTCTACTTTTTTCTTAAAATTTAAAGAATTTTTAATATCTAGTAGAATATGATATATAATAATGGTTTTAAAAAGGAGTTCTTTATGAGAAAACCTATAATAGGTGTATTATCACATTTAAATCAAACAGATGAACAGATAATACATGAGAATTATAGAAAAGTTATAAACAATTTTAACGGTGTACCTTTAGTGATAATGCCTACACAAAACAAATTAACTAAAGACTCTAATAACTTCATTCCAAAAATGTCTTTAGAAAATAAAAAAGATCTTATTAGAATAATAGATATGTGTAATGGGCTTATTTTTCCCGGTGGATGTAAAATTTACGAATATGATGAATTTATATGTAAATATGCACTCTATAAAAAAATACCTTTTCTTGGCACTTGTATGGGAATGCAGCTTATGGGAATAGTTGATTTAAAAAATAGTCGACTTAAAAAAACTATTCTCAAAAAAAACGAATCAGATGTTAGTCATTCGGTGACTAAAGTAAAATATGCTCATAGTGTAAACATAGAAAAAAATACTAGACTTTATGAAATAGTAAAAAATGATGTTATTGATGTAACTAGTAATCATAAATATCATTTAGAAAATACTAATAAACTTATTGTAAGCGCAACAAGTGAAGATGGATATATAGAAGCGGTTGAATTTGATAAATCCGTTCATCCATTCGCAGTAGGTGTTCAATGGCATCCCGAAGTCATGACAGATTATGATATAAATGCAAGACTTCTAATAGAAAGTTTCATAGATAGTACCTTGGAAAAAGCAAACACTTTAAAAAAAGCTTAAAGTGTTTTTAACTGACAAAAAAAGTACTGCATTTAAGCAATACTTACAATTTCAACTTTGTATATACCATCTGGCGAAGTTACCTCTACTACAGAGCCTGCTTTTTTATTTAAAATAGCCGCAGCTATAGGGCTTTCATTTGATATTTTATTATTAAATGGGTCAGCTTCTTGACTTCCCACAATTTTATATTCTTCTTCGTCGCCTTCACCATCATATTTAAGAACAACTGTGCTACCTATTCCAACTTTATCAGTAGTTGATTCTTCAATTATTGTAGCGTGTTCTAATGTATATTCAACTTCCTTTATTCTACTTTCCAACATCTCCTGCTCATTTAATGCAGTATCATATTCGGAATTTTCAGATAAATCTCCAAGTGCACGTGCTTCCTTTAAAGCTTCTAAAACTTTAGGTCTTTTTTCAAACTTTAACATATTAAGTTCGTTTTCTAAATCTAAAAAGCCTTCACTTGTAAGAAATATTTCCTTCTTTTTCATGTCGTTTTTCTCTCCTTTTAATACTCATAGAATGATACTACATTTCAGTTGTTTTGTCAAGCAAATTAACTCTCATAATATCATTCTTTTTTACTTTCTTTGGCATATTTATTTTCAGAATTTCTTGTGGGTGACGCGCTGCATTTACGCTTTCTTCTTCTGTATTCACTAAACTTTCAATTTTAAATGAGAATACTTCTGTATCTGGTCCAAATACATCTACAACATCTCCAACTTCAAAATAATTTCTCTGTTCAATAACTGCCTCATTAGTCTTTTCATTATATTCTAAAACTATACCTAAGAAATCCTGATTTGATATTTCTTCTCTACCAGTATAATATTGCTCATTCTCTGTAGGTTTCTTATCATAAAATTGAACAGCATTTTCTCTATTCGAAGATCTTTCAACTATTTTCTTATAATAAAGAATATCCTTTTCATTAATTGTTTTATTCATAGTTTTATTGATAATATTTTTATAAGCATCCACTACAGTGGCAATATAATAGATACTTTTCATTCTACCTTCTATTTTAAATGAATCTATTTTCATACTGATAAGTTCAGGTATGTAATCTATCATATTCAAGTCTTTGCTAGATATTGCATACTTTTTTTCGTTTTCTAGAATATCAAAACAAAATCTACATACTTGTGCACATCCTCCGCGGTTAGAATCTCTCTTAGTTATATAATTAGAAAGGGTACACCTTCCACTGTAGCTTGTACACATTGCTCCATGTATAAATACTTCAAGTTCAATATCAACTTTATCTTTCATTTCTTTTATATCTTCTCTAGAACATTCACGTGCAAGTACTACTCTTTGTACTCCTAAAGATTTATAAAATTCAAGAGCTTTATAATTTGTCGTACTCTCCTGAGTTGATATTATAATCTTAGTATCTAAATTTAATTCTTTTATTAAATTTATTATTCCAAAATCACTTACAATTATTCCATCTATTTTTATACTGTTTAAAAACAAAAGATAATTCTTTATATTTTTAAAGTCTTCATTATGAAATAACATATTTATAGTAACGTAAACTTTTTTATTGTTTTTATGAGCATAATCTACTGCCTCTATAAGTTCATCATTGTCAAAATTATTAGCATTTGCTCTTAAACTATAATCTTTTCCACCAATATAAACTGCATCTGCTCCAAAATCCAGAGCCCATTTCAACTTTTCAAGATTACCAGCCGGTGCTAAAATTTCTGGTTTCATTTTAAATCACCTACTTTATATTTAATATCATTCTCAAGAAAATAGTAATCACAAGCTATCAGTTTATAGAGTTCGCTATTATTATAATTATCTAAAATTATATTTGTATCACTTTGATTTATATTACTTAAATTAATTATAAGATAATCAAGCTTTTCTAAATCATTTATATATTTATTTCCACAAAAGATATCATTATTACTTATTGTAGCACTATCAAGTTCTTCTTTAGCAATAAGTTCTTTTTTAGAAACAGATTCTCTTATTAGATATGAACTATGTTCCTGATTTTCACTATAGTGTTTAAAATAGTTTGATACAAGTTTCCTGTTTGAATACATTAATATGTTTTTAGAAACTATAAAGTAATATAATGTGCTTGCAGTCTTTTTCCTTATTTCTTTAATTTCTTTTATTGTAAGTTCATTATTAACCACTACATTTGAATAACCTAAAGAATAGAAAAAATTAATAGAAAAGAAATTATTAATCATATGATTTTGATATATAATACATTTGTCTTTAGGAAAAAAATCTAGAACACCTAAATCTTCTATAAACATTCCTTTTATAGAACCAATATTTATACTATTAATTATATTTTCTAAATTAACTAAATCTTCTTTATGCATAAACTTATTTATCATTAAGTAGATATTCATTTCATTTGAATATTTGTTTATTTCATCTACATTAAAATAAACATCAAACCCTAAAGAATAATTATTTAATGGTAAAATAAAAGAATTAAAGCCTTTTGCTTTAAACTTATATAAATCTTTATCATTAGGTATTATTAAATATTTATTCATTCTAACTCCTTTCAAGTATCGCTATTGTGTCTCCAATATTTATTATTTTAACTTTAAATTCATCCTGCATACCCAAGTATGTAATAAAATTCTCTATCTTTTTTACAAGTGATCTTAAATTCCTACTTTTAATTTCTGTACTTTTACCTACAAATCCATGAAAATTTAAATTATCAATTATTATGATACCTTTTTCATTTAAGTTACCTTTAAACATATTTAAAAACTTCTCATTCTGGCTTTTAGCCGCATCTATAAAAATTAAATCATATTTTTCTATCTCATTTATATTAAAAATATCATCATTTATTATTTCTATTCTATCTGTAAGCTTTAATTTTTTTATATTTTTAAGAGCTATTTTATATCTAGCTTCATCTCTTTCAATAGTTTTAACTCTAATATTATCATTAACTAAAGCAAAGTTAATTGCAGAATATCCAATAGCAGATCCAAGTTCTAAAATAGATATTATATTTCTTTCTTTTATCAAGTTAAGAATATAAAGAAGACTTTCTTTATCTATTATAGGAACTTTTTTCTTTTCTGCATATTCTTCTATTTTATTTACTAATTTTTTCATATTAATTACAATTCAAATATTGATTTGCTTTTTGTTCATGCTCTGCATTTGTTTTTGAAAAGTATGTTTTAGGGTTTTTACTGCATACATCAGCTAAAAAGAAATAATAATCACTCTCTTCTGGATATATTGCAGCTTTAATACTTTCTTCGCTTGGAGCATTGGCAGGTCCTACTGGAAGTCCTTTATAATAGTATGTATTATAAGGTGAATTAACAGCCAAATCAGCAGTTGAATATATAAGTTTCCATTCATCTATTGCATATCCTACAGTTGCACAACTTTGTAATTTCCAATCATCATTAAGTCTGTTATAAAATACTCCCGCTACTAAAGCTCTGTCTTCATCCAAAATAGCTTCATATTCAACTATACTAGCCATTGTTAGTATTTCATGCACAGAGTAATTAGAAGCTTCTATATCACTTCTATACTCACTTAAAACCACTTCCATTTGATCTAATAGTTTATATGCTACATATTTTGGAGTAACATCTTTATTTAAAAGTTCATAAGTAGATGGAAAGAAATATCCTTCAAGTGAATATCTTAGATTTCCATTTTGAATTTTATCAGTAATAAACCAATATTTTTCTATAAGTTCTGATATAAATTCAGGATCATTCCATACTGCCAAATATTCTTCTTTAGACGCCGTTGTTTTTTCACTTAATATTGTAGCTATTTCAGTAATATGTTTGCCTTCTGGAATAGTAATCATAACTGCATCTGGGTTATTAAAATTCCTTTCAGATAAATTTTTTATTATCTTTCCTGCACTCATTCCTTTATTTAAATTATACTTACCTGCATCAAGATTTGTTGGATTTTTAATTTTTAAATATATTTTAAAGAAAAACTCTGACTTAATCAAATCTTCATCTTTAAGTTTAGTAACTAAACTATGATAAGTACTTCCAGATTCAACGACAAAATCTACTTTTTCGTTCTTACTTCCTGTTGGAGAAAGCATATAAAAGAAAATACCCAGGAATAGCATAAATATAAATAATATTAATGTCACTATAAACAAAGTAAATCTTCTAGTATTAAATTTTTTATTAGTCATTATTTTCTTCCTTTTCATTCTCTTTTTCACTTAATGAAGATAATATCTTATTTATAAAATCATATTCTTCATCACTTTTTATAGGAGATAAGTTAAATTCATCATTATCATCTCCCTGTTCATATAGTGAAGCATAAGTTTTAATATTTCCCTTACTGTCTTTTTCATCATTAGTATATACTATATAATTTTTAGATGTTTTAGCATCTTCTACAGTAAACAGTACTCTTGCTTCAATAGATTCACCTTTATCATTTTTTATAATAAGTTTATTTTTTTCCATTTTAAATTCCTTTTTTAGTTTTATCTAAATAACTTTGCAGTATTATAACTGCAGCCATTTTATCAATTACTTTTTTTCTATCTTTTCTTCTAGTATTATTTTGAATCAATATTTTTTCAGCTTCAATAGTAGATAATCTTTCATCCTGCAATTCTACTGTAATATTAAATGTGTCTTCTAACATTTTCTTAAATTCTAATGTTTTTTCACTTCTAGTACTCATAGTCCCATTCAAATTAATAGGATTACCAATCACTACTAAGTCTACTTTTTTGTCTTTTATTATTTGTTCAATTCTTAAAAGTAATTCTTCATGAGTTTCGTATCTGATCACTTCTAAAGAACTGGCTATTAAACCAGTGGGGTCACTAACGGCAACTCCACAAGTTTTCATTCCATAATCAAGTCCTAAACATCTCATTTTAAATAATATTGAAGCATTATTTCAACCAAGCTTGTTCTATCAAGTTCTTTAATTCTTCCTCTACA
>CAZVIQ010000047.1:0-6262 GCA_964626795.1 uncultured Muribaculaceae bacterium | reverse complement strand
TTAATAAGTACAGTATCATATCCAGTATAATCATTAAGATTTATTTCGTAACTTGTTTTATCTGTATATCCAATATATTTTTCAGTATTACCTGTCTTTAAATATACTTCAAATCCAAAAGTTCCAATATAATTATTATTATAAGTTATTCTTTGATTTAAGTATTTCTCAGCCCATTTACCATATCCATTTGCAAAATAGCCTGATAGATAATTTGTATCTATTGCAGTTGGAATTCCTGGAGAAGTCCAATTTACTGATAACATATTAGATTCATTTATAGAATATTTAATTTCTGTAGGGTTAGAAAGTTGTGAGAATCTAAATGAAGTTTCTGCAGGTTCAGTCCCACTAATAAATAAATGTGATTGTATTAAATCAGATGGAGTATAGTCACTTGGAAGCATTGCAGGAATAGTTCCTGTTTCTACTCTGGAACTTACTATTCCACCAGGAGAAGTAAATTTAGAACCGGCAGGCATTATTCCGTTACAAAGAAGACCTATTAATGTAATTCTATCAGTAGATGCTCTAGACTGTGTTATATTATATTCTTTAGTAAGTTCATCATATCCAAGCCACATAACTATTGAAACATCTGGGCTATATGATGCAACCCAACTATCTTGAATAATTGCTCTTGAAAGTCCTAAATCTCGCAGTGTTTTATCATCATATGAACTGGTACCTGTTTTAGTGGCAACCTGAGTACCTGAAACTCTAACTGTCCAAGGAGTTGCGCCCATTAGAACGTTTGTAATCATATATGCAGTTTGTTCACTCATTGCTTTTTTCTTTACAACTTCATATTCCCATACTTCATCACTATCTCTATATTCAATTTTATTAACTGAATGAGGTTCTATATAATATCCACCATTACCAAAAGCGGAATATGCAGCAGCAAGTTGAACTGGGTTAACTCCACTAAACGCACCAATTGAGTGAGCTTCATGAAGTCCTCCATATTCTTCACCTTCAGGTTGTATTCCAAGTCCTGTTACGAATGAATAAATGTTTTCTTTTTCTAATCTTTGAAATGCTTGAAGAGCACAAGTATTTATCGAATTAACCAAACAAGTTCTTAATGTAGAAAATCCTGAAAATCCACCACTAGAGTTATTCATTACTCCTCCACCTGAATAAGTTGTATTACTTTCATCAAAGAATGGAGTGTAAGTAGACCATTTTTGAAATTCAAATCCAGGTCCATAATCAAATATTGGTTTTGCTGTAGATCCAGGATGTCTTTTCATTTCAGGAGAAGCAGCATAATTAAATAACATTTCACCTGAAGCTCTATCTCTTCCTGTACCTACAGCAAGTATTGATCCTGTATTATTATCTATTACAGCACTTGCAAACTGTATTACATCATCTTTAAATGTAAATCCACCATTATATATTGAATTTATAACATCTTGTTTAGCAGGATCCAGTGTTGAATGAATTATCATTGGAACATTATAAGGACTATTACCAGTTCTACTTTCGACTTCAGCAATAACTGTTTCAACAAAGCCTTTATAAGGATTAGATTCTGCATTTGTATTATTTACAATTAAACTTTCAATACTAATAGCGCTAGCTGCTTTTCTTTGATCCTTAGTAATATATCCATGTCTTTCCATTAAATAAAGCACTTGATCTCGTCTTTCAGTTGCAGCTTTTGGATCAACAAAAGGATTATATGAGTTAGGGGCTTGGAATAAACCAGCAATCAATGCAGCTTCAGTAAGTGTTAAATCAGCAGCTTTCTTACCAAAATATTTTTGTGAAGCCTGTTCAACACCATAAGCACCTGGACCCATAAAAGGTGTGTTAATATAAAATTCAAGTATTTCTTCTTTAGTATAGTTCTTTTCTATTTTAAATATAGACATATATATATCAGTAAATTTTCTTATTATACCTTTTAAACCTTCACTTGTTGTATCTGTAAATGCTAATTTTGATATCTGCATTGTTATTGTACTTGCTCCTCCAGACTCACTTTTACCAAGTAATTGTCCTAAAGATGCTTTTAAGAATCTAGGAAAATCAAATCCATTGTGTTGAAAATATCTTGAATCCTCTGTCGCGATTATTGCATCTACAAGTACTTCTGGAAGTTCATCATAAGTAAGTTTCTCTCTTTTTTCTATTCCAAGTGTCGCTCTAAGAACACCAGTAGAATCATAAATTAAAGAAGATTCTTTTTCATATAGAAGAGCTTCATTGAACTTTGGTGCATTTTTAGCAATATACCAGAAGAAAGATCCTGCCGATATGATTGCAAGTATACATAGAGATATAAACATTATTAATACTATATTTAATATTTTTTTCTTATTAATATTTAACTTCTTTTTCTTTTTTTCTTTTTCTTCTTTAATCTTTTTGGGTTTAACTTTTTTAAGCGGTTTTTCTTTTACTACTAGTTTTTTCTTAGGTTTAATCTTTTTAATGTTTAATTTCTTCATATTCATTTTCTCCTTTAAAATATATTTCTTTTACTACTTCTAAATAATCCAGCCTAGGTATATATTTTTCTTTTATTTTATAACAGTTATTTTTTATAAAATCATATGGAATACTTTTTCTTTCATTATTGCCAATAAAATTTAACAAATCTTTTCCATCTAAAATATAAAATTCGTTATTTATAAATATAATTAGAAAGATTATTCCATTATGTCTTAGTATATTCTTAATATGATTTATCTGATGTTTCTTAATATTTGCAAGAGGGAATGAAGTAGTGCATTTAGTTTCTTTTGCATCAAACTCTATGTATCTACCTCTATATATTCCATTATAATCTAAAGTTGAAGCATTTTCAAAAACTGCTTTATTTATTAAAGCTGATCCTTTAGAAGCATAATCTACATCTAGAACTTTAATAGGAGTAGGCTTTTTATATATAACACATTTATCTGCTTTTAAATAATAGGTGTTTGTATCATTGATAAGTTTTTCAAGAAACATACCTCTATTTCCATAATTACTTTTTTTCATAAATCATCACTAACAATTATACATTAAATTAGAATAAAATTCTATATATTAAAGTACTATTTACAATAAAAATCAGCGATATCAAGGAGACTTTATCATTTTTTCTTGCATTTTTTATATAATATATGGTAATATATTAAAGGCTTTAAGAAAAAGACATGATTATGGATTTATATTTCTAGTGCCTTAGAATAGGTGAAGTATAAAGTAGAAGTAATCAGAAGAAATAACGAAAGGAGAGATATTTATGGCAGTAGTGTCAAAAAGTTATTTATTAGAGGCAGGTGTTCATTTTGGACATCAGACTAAAAGATGGAATCCTAAGATGAGAGATTATATCTTTACATCAAGAGATGACATTCACATTATTGATTTAACTAAAACAGTTGAAAAAATTGAAGAAGCTTACGCTGAAATTCTTAAAGCATGTGAAAATGGCGGTAAAGTTTTATTCGTAGGAACTAAAAAGCAAGCAAATGAAGCATGTAAAGAAGAGGCAGCAAGATGTCAGTCGTTCTACGTGACTGAAAGATGGCTTGGAGGAATTCTAACAAACTATAAAACTATTAGAGATCGTGTTAGAAGAATGGTAGAAATTGAAAAAATGGAATCAGAAGGTAAGTTTGAGGTACTTCCTAAGAAAGAAGTAGCAGGTATTCAAAAAGAATATGCTAAACTTAATAAATTACTTTCAGGTATAAGAGAAATGGATAAGCTTCCAAAAGTGGTTATTATAATTGATCCAAGAGTAGAAGAAAATGCTATTCGTGAAGCAAAAAGATTAGGAATCCCAGTAGTTGGTATAATTGATACAAACTGTGATCCTGAAACAGTTGATTATCCAATTCCAGCAAATGACGATGCAGTTCGTAGTGTTAAAGTTGTACTTGGAGTTTTAGCAAATGCAGTTTGTGAAGCTAATGGTCTTCCACTTGAAGATTTTGTTTCAGAAGAAGAATTTGTAAAAACAAAAAAAGAAAAAGAAACTATTAAAGAAGAAATAAAAGTAGTTGAAAAAACTATAGAAGTTGTAGAGGAAGTTGAAGCAACTCCTGAAACTATAGAAGAGGTAAAAGAAACTTCAGATAAAACTAAAGAACTAGATTTAACTTCAATGACTGTTACCGAATTAAAAAATCTTGCAAAAGAAAGAAAAATTAAAGGATACAGTACATTAAAAAAAGATGAATTATTAAAAGCTTTAAAATAAATAAGGAGAAAATTATGGAAATAACAGCAAGCCAGGTAAAACAGCTTCGTGAAATGACAGGAGCCGGAATGCTTGATTGTAAGAAAGCATTAGAAGAAACTAATGCTGACATAGATAAAGCAATAGACTATTTAAGAGAAAAAGGAATTTCAAAAGCTGCTAAAAAAGCAGAAAGAATTGCTGCAGAAGGACTTACAAATATATTTATAGAAGGAAATAAAGCAGTGATACTTGAAATAAATTCTGAAACTGACTTTGTTGCAAAAAATGACGAATTCAGAAACTTATTAGAAAAAGTGGGTAAAACTATTTTAACTTCTAATGTAAAAACTACTGAAGAAGCAAATGATTTAAAAACTGAAGAAGGAACTATAAATGATCTAATTGTTAATGCAACTGCTACAATTGGAGAAAAGATTTCTTTTAGAAGATTTGAACTTTTAGAGAAAAATGATAATCAATCTTTTGGAAGCTACCTACATTTAGGTGGTAAGATTTCTTCATTACTAGTACTGGATGGTACTGATGAAAATGTTGCAAAAGATATTGCAATGCAAGTTGCTGCAATGAGACCAAAATACATTTCTAGAGAAGAAGTTCCAGCTGAAGAGATTGAACACGAAAAAAGTGTACTAAAAGAACAAGCTCTTGAAGAAGGAAAAAAATTAGAATTTGTAGACAAAATTGTAGAAGGAAGATTAAGTAAATTCTTTGAAGATGTTTGCTTATTAGATCAAAGTTTTGTTAAAGATGGAGATCAAAAAGTATCTGAATTTTTAAGTAATAATAAAATGTCAGTTATAAAAATAGTGCGTTATGAAGTTGGTGAAGGTATGGAAAAAAGACAGGATGATTTCGCAGAAGAAGTAAGGAGTCAGCTTAATAATTAGTGATTTTTATGAAACATAAAAAATTATTAATAAGAATTGTGGCAATACTTTTTATCAGTATTGCCTTTCTATTTCTTATTATAGTAGATCCATATAAGGATTTAGATGAAAATAATGAAGTGGCCTTATTAGGTTTAAATGATAAAAATTTTGAGAGAATATCAAAAAAAGGCTTATTAAAAATTTTTGATAAAAATACTTCTGTTGTATATTTTGGTGAAATTAATCAAAAATCTTATAAAGTATTAAATATATTATCTAGAAACAATAGTTTTAAAAATAAAATTTATTACATAGATATTGAATCTGAAAAAAGAATTTTAACATTTGAAAATAACAGCGTTAAGATATTAAAGGAAGGAACTGAATTTTATAATTCTTTATTAGAAAAATTAGGATCTTTTGCTGAAATATATACACTTTATAATGAATACAATGAACCTATCAACAGTGGTTACAAAACTATATATACACCTATGGTAATCTTCGTAAAAGAAGGAAAGATATTATTCGCTCATTATATTAATGATGAGAATATCTCTGAAGAAGAATTACAAAATATATACGTTGAAGGGTTTAATAAGATAAATTAGTATACTAACTTAGTATACTTTTTATTTTGTTAATAACTATTAAATGTCTTAAGAATTATTAAATTATAAGCTAGTTTTAAAAAATTAAGATGTTTTTAATATTTACTATATAAATTTACATAGTAAGATTTTATATTTTGACTAAACAAATAAACTATCTATAATTTTAAATATGAATAAATTAGTAGAAAAAAATAAAATAGAAAACTTAATTTTTGAAACAGATGGCAAACAAGTAATGCTAGATTCAGACTTAGCAAAATTATATCAATGCAAAAATGGAACTAAAACAATAAATCAAGCTGTAAAAAGAAATATCAAAAGATTTCCTAAAGACTTTTGTTTCCAATTATCAGATAAAGATTTGCAGTCCCAAATTGGGACCGCAAATAAATATGTAATGTCTAGATCAAAACCTTTTGTTTTTACAGAACAAGGTGTTGCGATGCTCGCTACTGTAATAAAAACTGATATTGCAGTAGATATTAGCATATCTATAATGCGTACTTTTGTTATTATGAGAAAATATGTTTCTAATGAAATAGTTGAACAAAAATATATAAATAATATAG
>CAZVIQ010000046.1:0-6418 GCA_964626795.1 uncultured Muribaculaceae bacterium | reverse complement strand
GAATCTTTTTCTATATATTCAATTAATTTTTGTGTTTCACTATTTTTATTAACCACTATATTATCAAGGCAGTAAGAGTAAATATTTTTGTTTTCTTGAGTATAATATAACTCTGCTTTATTATCACAATTCTCTGTTTTTATAACTTCTAAGCCATCTTGAACTCCTATAAACCATGCATATGTTCCAAAGTAAAGAGGCATAAAAATAACTGGATCTGAACAATAAGTTTTACATATAAATATTGAATAACCTAAACCATAATATTTAGTTCCTATCTGAGTTTCTTTACTATAAGTATCTTCAGTATGAAAAATAAATATTGGTTTTTTATCTTTCTTTGCAAGAACATAATCTACTCCTCCAAAAATCGAAATTAAAATTACTATTGAAACCACTACAAGTAGAAAAATCTTAGCTACTTTTTTCATAACACACTTCCTTTTATAATAATTTTAACATATTATAAATATTTATAGAAGAAAAAATCTGTTTGTTCTGTAGAATACACAAATATTACATTTATTTTAATTTTTTAAAAAGTCTCTTAGCATTATTATCTAAAGTTCTCTCCAAATCTAATCTGGTCATACCTTTAATTTCTCTAATTTTATTAAATGTATTCCGTCCATCAATGTTAGGGTTTTGGCTCATATAAGGATAATCTAATTCAATAAGTAAATGCTCAATTGAAATTTCACTAATAACTTGCAATGAATTTTTCGCTGTAGGCCTTGTTATTGGACTAGCTACAGATATATAACCACCCATTTCAATTATTCTTCTAGCTATTTCTATATCAGGTTGAAAGCAATGAAATACAAAACCATATTGTGGTGTATGAATTTTTAATATATTGATAATTTCTTCATTTGTTCCCTTTGCATGAATAACTATTGGTAATTTTAAATAATTAGCGATCTCAATTGTTTGAATAAATTTACGAATTTGCATTTGTATGTCACTACCTATATCAAGCCCAGTTTCTCCTATAGCCACTACCTTATCAGTCTGATTATTATTATATAAATAATGTTAATCCTCAACATTTCCGTTTCTTAAAGGATGTATTCCTATTGTAGCAAAGAATTTTTCATTATTATTACTAATATCTATAGCTTCCTTGCTGCTTGCTAAATCTAATCCAACATTTATTATAGCTGTTATGTCCGATTTTTCTATTAATTCTATTTCAAACTGTAATTCTTTTAAGTCTTTTGAGTTATAATGAGCGTGCGTATCTATCATAATATTTATCTCCTGATTATTATTTATAAAAAATTACCTTATATCTATTTTATATTAAACTTAATATAAGATCAATTTTTCATGTTTAAATATCTTAAATAATTTAAAACCATATTCAACATTAAATAAAAAAGCGACTCACTTATAATTATAAATGACTCACTTCATTTTTCTTTTGGTGGAGAATACAGGACTTGAACCCGCGACCCTCTGCGTGCAAGGCAGATGCTCTAGCCAACTGAGCTAATTCCCCACGATAGGCACTTGAATAAATCAAGTACTGTAATTTTAACAAGAACGATGTTGTTTGTCAATTATTTTTATAAAACTTTTTGCTTTTATATACTATTTTCTTAAATTTACTAAATAAGAATAAATATTTAGTGCTAATTTTAAAGGTTCGTGTCTTATCATATTATTTCGTATCATAAATAAATTAGATAAAATAAGCTTTACATCTTTTAAATTTTCACTATCTACTAAAACCTGATCTTTTTGTTCTGCAACACGATATCTTTCACATATACTCTTTTTTATTAATTTATTATTTGCAATAACAACATCTATTTTTCTATTACCTAAATAACTATTAAGAAGTTTTACATGATCACTTACTTTAAAATCATCAGTTTCCCCAGGCTGAGTCATCATATTGCAAACATACATAATCTTAGCACTTGATTTATCTATAGCTTCAATAATTTCATCACATATAAGATTAGGAATTATAGAGGTATATACACTACCCATGCTTAATATAATTAAATCTGCTTCATTTATTGCAACGATTGCTGCAGAATTTACAGTTGGATTATTTTTATAATGAATTTTTTTTATTTTTTTGTTTGAAGCAGTTATATTACTTTCTCCTTCTACAACTGTACCATCAAACATATCTGCGACTAAGTCAACTTTTTCCTCTGTCAAAGGTATTACCTTACCTCTTAAATTTAATAATTCTGAAAGTCCTTCTATAGCATCAGACATATTACCTTTTATTTCACATAAAGCCGTTAAGAGAAGATTCCCTATTGCATGACCATTTAAATCACTGTAAGTATTAAATCTATAATTAAATATTTCTTCTAAAAGAGGAGAAGTTCTTGAAAGTGAAACTAAAACACTTCGCACATCACCTACTGCCGGAACACCAAATTCTTCTCTTAATTTTCCAGAACTTCTACCGTTATCAGAAACTGAAACTACAGCGGATATATCAAGAGGAAATTCTTTCAACCCATTAAGGAGTGCAGACATTCCAGTTCCTCCGCCTAATACAACTATTTTTTTATTTTGCATATTACTTTCCTTCAATATAGTAAGCATAATATTCATCAAATGTAATATTTTCTCTCTTCATTTTAAGCGACACTTCTGTCCCTACATATCTATAATGCCATGGCTCATAACTAAATCCTGTAATATCTTCTTTATCAATTGGATATCTTAATATAAATCCATATTTATAAGCATTTTTCAGAAGCCATTTATATTCATCATTACTTTCTGGTTCTTCAACTTTCTTATCATATGGTTCAATTTCTATCGCAAGGCCAGTCTGATGTTCTGAATTTCCTGCATGAGCAACTATTTTATCAGCCTCTCTCGCTCCATTATAACTTTTATATGAATTGTAAGTATCAAGTTGATCACCATAACTTCTATAACCAAAGCTTGCTACTAAAGTATATCCACTTTCTTTGGCAGCATTACATAATTCTTCAAAAGATTCAATAATACTTTCACTGGCATATACATTGTCATATGCGTATCTGCTACTAATTTTTACAATATCATCGGGTACAAAATCTTCTTTTAAACTATAAAACTTATTAACAAGCATTTTTTCTTTTTTAGCTATATTCGTTTCTTTTTTTACATCATACCAATCTTTATATGCATAGGTATTTACGAGAGAAATAACTTTAGAAACGGATACTTTATTATTTTTATTTTTATATGCAAGATACTCTTCTAAATTATCAAAAATAAAATATTTTTCTTTTATAAATTTTGTTAAATTTTCATCACGATTCATTTGAATTACTTTATTTATTTCTTTATCGTTAAGTGTTTCTTTTATTTCTGTTATTTCTTTTTGAGAATATTTTTTTATGGATAATTTTCCTTCAATACTCCCACTGTAAACATATTCTTTTACTGCTTTTACTGATCCAAATATCACAGCTACTATAACTATAAAAGTTATAATTAATTTTTTAACATTTAATTTTCTTTTCATTTTTCTCCTAAATTACAATATTCTCTTAAAAAATAATCATCTGTCATTCCTGCTATATAGTCAATAACAATTCTTTTTTCATCTTCTTTACTATAATCTTCATTCTGATAGTTCAAAAAATTAGTAAATATTGAACTTTTTAAATTTTTTTCTTTTAAAGAATTAAAATAATATTCATACAGTTTATTAAACATATTTTCATATTCCTTAATTTCTTTTTCATTATAGGCTTTACTATAGATTTTTTCATAATTAAATTTTTTCAAATTTTTAATTGACTCAAATATATTATCACTCATTTTCAAATAAGGTTTTTCAAAGCTGTTATCTATAATATCAGTTACTATAGTGTTTACTATTTCTCTGTTGTCAGTTCCTAAAGTTTTTAATAAATCTTTTGGAAATTCATCTAAAGTAATTATACCCATGCTTATCGCATCTTCTATATCTCTTCCCAAATAACCTATCATATCACTTATTCTTACAACACAGCCTTCAAGAGTCATTGGAACTAAAGTTTTGGGATTAAAATCTTCATCATATGTTGAATTATAATCATTTAGGAAATCTTCTACACTTTTCTTTTTAGGATAGTATTCCTGATTTACAAATTCTCCATTATGACAAAGTATACCATCTAAAGTCTGAACACATAGGTTTCTACCCTTTCCATTATTATCAACAAACATTAAATTTCTAACGCTTTGTGCATTATGATTAAATCTTCCTATTTTTTCTCTTAAGCATATTTTATCTAGAAATGATTCACCAAGATGACCTAAAGGAGCATGTCCTAAATCATGTCCAAGTGCAATAGCTTCAATTAAATCTTCATTTAAGTTAAGTGCTCTTCCAATAGTCCTAGCTATTTTACTTACCAGTTGAACATGAGTCATTCTCTTACTTATAAAATCCATATCATTAAAAGAGAACACTTGTGTTTTATCTAAATATTTTGTATAGCTTAACGAATATATAATTCTATCAGTATCTCTGAAAAATGGAGGTCTTATATCTTCCTCTTCATTCTTTAACCTAATATATTCGCTGTCTTTTGTGGCATATTTACTAATATTAGTATTATACTTACTCATAAGCTCTTTAACCCTAGTATTCAAAATATCACCTTCTTAATAATAATATTATAAAATATTTATGAAGGTTTAACAATGTTTTAATTGATAAAAGAGCTATTTATATGTATAATTACCAGTAGGAACGTGATAAAATGAGTAAAATTTTAGAAGCTAAAACTTTAAAAGAAAAAATATTTATGGAAGTAAAAGAAAAAGTTAGTTCATTAAATAAAAAACCAAAACTAGCAGTTATTAGAGTGGGAGAAAATCTTTCAAGCATAATATTCATTAATTCTAAAAGAAAAGCATGCGAAGAATGTGGCATAGATTTTGAAGAACTACATTTTGATGAGACAGTTTCTGAAGAAGTTTTAATTTCAGAAATAAAGAATTTAAATGAAAATGATAATATAACTTCAATTTTAGTACAATTACCTTTACCAGATCATATAAATGCTTCAAAAGTGATTAATAACATATCTTATAAAAAAGATGTTGATGGTTTAACAAATATAAATATTGGTAAACAAATGAACAATGAAGATGGAATTGAAGCGTGCACCGCTAAAGGAATAATTAATCTGTTAAAATATTATAATATTGAACTTACGGGAAAAAAAGTAACAGTTATTAATAGAAGTAAACTTGTTGGAAGACCTTTAATACCCTTACTTCTTAAAGAAAATGCTACAATAACTATATGTCACTCTAAAACAACTAATATAGAATTTCATACTAAAAATGCAGATATTGTAATTGTAGCTGTAGGCATTCCTAATTTTCTAACTAAAGATTTTGTTAGTGAAAATACCACTGTTATTGATGTAGGAATTAATAAACTTAATGATAAAACTACTGGTGATGTAGCAGAAGATGTAAAAAACTTTGTTAAAAACATAAGTCCTGTACCAGGTGGTATAGGTTTAATGACTGTTTCAAGCGTAGTATTAAATGTTCTTAAATGTTATGAATTGCAAAATAAAAATCGTTAAACGATTTTTTAATTTCCAAATATACTAAGATATTTATCTCTTAAGATATATGCATAATATCTAAGACTTTCTTTTTCTTCACTGGTTTTATATGGAAAAAGCATATTTAATTCTTCATCAGAAAGTATTTTTATAATAAAACCCAATTCATCAAATAAAGGCATATTATCTTTTATAAAAGTATCATTTACAGCAATTTTATTTAAATTTGGATTTTCTATTATTATAGATACTGATTTAACTAAAGCTTCTATAAAATTATTCTTTAAATATGAATAAAATGTATCATAAATTAATTTTTCGTTTTTTAATTCACTAGTAAGCTTTCCTATGATTTTATTAAGTTCTGGATAACTAATATGATAATTTAAACTGGTCTTTCCTATACTAAAATCAAGAAGTCCGTTTAGTCTATTATTGAAAGGAATCTTCTCTTCTAACATTATTTTAATTCTTGCAAGTATTTCCATATTTCCTGGATTTACATCTTTATCAATATTTTCATATTCTTTTACTATTAAACTAATTTGGTCCTCACTTAATTTTATATTAAAATCACTACATAATTTAATTATTTTTTCTTTCAACATTTTATCACTAACCCTTTTTAATATGAATATATTATAACAAATAGATTTGGTTTTTAATACACTTTTTTTCAAAAATGGTTGTATTTTTATGTTTATTGTTATATAATACTAATGCACTCAAAGGAAAAGAGTCCTCATAGCTCAACTGGATAGAGCGCTTGGCTACGGACCAAGAGGTTGGGGGTTCAAATCCTCCTGGGGACGCCAAAATTATGTCGGGAAGTGGCTCAACTTGGTAGAGCATTTGGTTTGGGACCAAGGGGTTGCAGG
>CAZVIQ010000045.1:0-6542 GCA_964626795.1 uncultured Muribaculaceae bacterium | reverse complement strand
GGCCTGTCAGTAGTAATGTTCTTACAGAACGCAAAAACAAAAATTCTGAAAAGTCTGGTGTTAAACAAATTAGACTTCATGACTTCAGGCATTCTTGTGCTTCTTTGTTAATAAATGAAGGAGCAAATATTCAAGTAGTTGCTAAATACTTAGGACACACAAAAATTGAAGAAACCCTTAAAACTTATTCACATTTATTCATTAGTACATTAGATGAAATAATAAATGTTATAGATACTTTAGATAAATAAAAGCCGAGAATTAATTTTCTCGGTTATTTTTTTCTATAAATCCATATAAATAATCAATATCCAAATGTTTATTAAATTCTTGCCTATAAGCACCATTTGATATCATAAAATTCATATCTATAGAATTTCCTTTTTCTACTGTTGGCATTAATATATTATTGTAAAATTCTTGATATGAAGGATCTGTTAAAAAACCAAATACATCGATCTCATCATAATCAAAAGTCAAATTTTTATTTTTATTAATCATATTAAATCTTTTATTAAAATAATTTTCAAATAATTCATAATCAATGCAGGCAACCTTAGTAAGCGTTAAAAAATCTATATAATTCCAACAAATCGGATAGACTTCTACTGGTTTTATTTTACTGGAATCGATTTTTTGTACATTTGTTTGTAGGTATTCTATGTTATATAAACTTAAGTTTACATAAACAACTTTGTATTTGCTAAAGTCAAAACTAACCTTTTTTCCATCTTTAGTTCTAAAAATATTATTACCTAACTTTATATAGTCATTTAAATCATTAATTGTTTTATAACCTCTTCCATACGCTTTCAAAAAATCGTAATATAGTTTCCCATCTATTGATGATTCATACGTATCAAACGGACCACTTTTACATTCAAACACAATAATTGTTTCTTCCATTTGCATCAATAAATCTATTTCATGATTTCCTTTATTATAATCATATTCTAACGATTTATATATTTTAAATTGAGGAAATGTTTTTTTCAAATTATTGTAACAAAGATTTTCAAATGTTTTTCCTCTTTTATTATTAAATTTATCATTACCTAATGAATTTTTTATTTTTTTTGAATATTTATCATATAAATTGTATAAAAAATCCCAAATAAAAAATAAATAATAATGATTATCAACTTTTAAAATCGAACATGAGTCTTTAATGTTATCTTGTTTGTGAAAATCTATACTAATATCATCCAAAATTTTATCTATTTCTGTTCGGTAACCCACAAAAGAATTATAGATTTCTTCTTTTGTAAAATAACACGTAGTCGCATATAGATTAATTTTCTCGTATTCTTTTTGTTCATCTATATCATCAATTTGTCTATAATTATTATAAAGCAAAACAATTCTACATATTATGACTGTAATAACATAATATAATAATTCATAACTATATCCGAATATTTCTTCCCATTTTTTCTTGCCTATCATTTCATATAAAACATCTAAGCGTTTAAACGTTTCATAAAAAGGGTATGTAAAATGTAATGTATCTCGTTCTGAAAAAAAATCATCAGGAGATTCAGAATTTAAATATTGTTTATATTTATCTTTTTTTTGATTTTTATATTCAGAAACCAAATCTTTAAAAGTTTTATTTTCAATTTGATACTTAGATAAAAAATATACAAATTCTATAACATCTCTATCACACATTAAATGTACAGTTCTCTTTAAATTATAATAATCATCATAAATAATTTTTAAATATTTTTCTAACATAAATATCACCGATTATTATTTTGTTTCACATTTTAATATAAATTTATCAATACTTTCTTCTAACAATTCCTTTTCGCAAAGAACATCTAACCACTTTTGAGGTATTTGATCTATGCCATAATGTAAACCCGCAAGAGATCCTGTAATGGCAGCAATTGTATCAGAATCACCGCCTAAGTTTACTGCTTTTAATACTGCTTCTTCATAGTTTTCTGTATTAAATAGACACCACAAACTTGCTTCTAAAGTATCTACTACATAACCAGTAGACTTAATTTCTTGTTCACCTACATTTATAATTTCTTTATTTAGTATTCTTTTTAATTCGCTTGATTGACATCCACTATACCAAGACAAATGTTGTTCTATAGATAAATCATAAGCCTTATTTAAATCTTTACTATCTAACAAATTAAATATAAACATTGTATAAAATATACAACATTCTTTATTAACAGAATATTGATGAGTTATTCCTACATTAAATTCAATAAAATCATATTTTCTACAAACTTCAATATTATCTTCTAAATCTTTATACTTTGGTAATTTATTATGATATAAATATAAAATTAATGGTAGGATTCTCATCATGGCACCATTACCACCATTTTTAGGTGATTCTAAATTTTTAGCAGAATATTCAATAAATGATTTTGAGTTTCTATAGTTTGATAAAGCCTTAAAAATGGTTTGTCCAATTCCAAAACACTTTTTATTTACTGCTTTATAACCCTCTTCTAACCACTTTCTATAATTTTTCATCATTGAATCATGAAGTTCAAAATTAATCTCTTTCATATCTACTATACTTTGCATAGTACATAAAGTCATAGCTGTATCATCCGACCAATATCCCTTTATAGTATTTCTTGATTTATTTTCCATCATTTCAGATACAGGATTTTCTTTAAGTTTATCTCTAGACATAAACTCTACAGGAACTCCTAAAGCATCTCCAACTATAAAACCATATAAGCTCGATTTAATAATATTTTTCAAGAGTATCACCTCATATATAATTATATCATTAAATCATCATATTTTTAGTTTTTGCCTTTAATATTAGGTATTTTTTTATAAAATTCGTTCCCAACTTGTTCCCAAGAATTTTTAAGAAATCTGCAAATGTCTTACAAACCCTTATATTTCCTAGGATAAAAAAAGCGATAGGTCTTTCGACCTATCTTTCAGGGGGTTTTGGTTGATACACTCTCACCTTAAAATTCGTAAGAGTAATCATGCAAGATTTTTATATCTTGCAATTTAATAATATAATGTTTTAAGTGTTTTGTCAAATGATAATTTTTAATTTTCTTATAATATTTAAATATTTAATTTTTCCATTAATTGGTTAAAATATATTAAATTATTAGAGCAACTTATTAATAAGAAAGTTAAGTGATGTTAAATGAAAAAAGTATTATTTATGATTGTTGTTTTTCTATTGTCTTTTTTATTTTTAAATTTACGATCTAATGAAACAGATAGTTTTACATCGCTTAATTATTATAATGAAAATATGCTTTCTCAGCATTATTTCACAATTAAATTATATGATTTTAACATTTATGACCTAGAAAATCTTGATAATATAAATATAGAGATTATTTCTATAATTCCTAAAGAAAATAATTTTAATATTGATAAAGTCAATTTTAATAGTAAAAATATAAAAGAAATCATTGATCAGACAATTAATGATTATAAAAGTAAAATTAAAAATGCAGAAGTAGCTTTACTTATAAACAATAATGGTTTTGTAATTTCTAAAATTAAAGTTCTAACTACATATGAAGAATTAATAAACTTGGAAAATAAGATTAGTTTTAAAATTCTTAGTGCATAATAAAATTATGACTAAAATTAGAAAATATAATATATTTATACTAATAACAACTATTTCTAAATCAATGATTGAGATATTTATACCAATTATTTTATTTAATAAAGGTCTAAATATAAAAGAGATCATTACATTTTACATGATAAAATATATTTTATTAATTATATTTACTAATTTAATGAATTATTTTAAAGTGAAAAACAAGATATTAATTTATATGAGTTCTGCAGCCTCTGTAATAACTTATATTCTTCTTTATACCTATCATGAAAGTTATATTCATCTTTTATCTATTGCGGTATTCTATGCACTCTATTTATGCACATACTGGCTTTACAGACATAATATAGCATTAAATATAATAGAAAATAAAAAAGCTACTGATAGATCTTCATTATTTATGATTATTACATTAGTAGGTATTATTCCAAGTTCTCTTTTAGGTGGCTATTTAATAAGTAGATTTAATATAATTTATTTAATTATATTAATTACTATTTTAACAATATTCAGTTTATTTTATATTGTTGAAATCAAATCGGATAAAGATACTAAAAATCCTAAAATTTATGTTCCCTTTAGAAACAAATTATTTCTTGCATTTGAACAGTTCAAGTTTATAACATTTACTATTTTTCCTTTATTTACTTATAATGAAATCTTGAAAAGTTTTACTTATATAGGATTTCTTAATACAGTAACTGCTGTTTCCAGCATAATCTATATCTTCTTTTTAGCTAGACTTATGGATAAAAAACAAAAAGACTATTTAAGTTTTATGTGTATTCTTTTAGGTGTTACTTGGCTTTTGAAATTAAATTTATTTAATGTTTATATTTTTATGATACTTACGATATTTGAAGGAGTATCAAAGTATGGACTCGATACTATAGTTTTAAGAAATATATATTGCTATGGAAGAGATTATGAGGCTTTAAAATATAATACTTATATAGAAAATATCAGAAATTTTAGCAGAGTTATAATATCTTTTTTCTTAATAATTTTTAATACTACCATTAATGCTATAATTATTATTGGGGCTGTTTCATTATTTGTTTCTGCTTTTATAAAATTAGATGCTGGAAAATATGGATACAAAAAAAGCAATTAAATGCTTTTATTCTTCACCAAAGAAATCATCAAAGAATTGATCATCAGTAATATTATCATTAACTACAATACTATCGACATCAATATTGATTTTTGGCTTTTCCATCTCCACTGGATTTTCAGCTAATGTTTCTGATTCCATTTCTTTAAACTCTGTAGTAACTTCAGACTCTTTTTCTTCTATAGTTTCTATCTCAGGTTCTTTAGTTTCAACTAAAGTTTCTTTTAGCACTTCTGGCTCTTCTTCCTTTTTAGCTTCTTCTATAACATTAATACCAAATTCAAGTTCTTTCATTCTTTCGTTAATTCTTTGAGCTAAAGGATTACTTGTTGGTTCTTCAACTGTATTAACAACATTTTTATTTTTCTCTAATTCTTCTTTTTCTTTTTTTTCTTCTTCTTCAAGTTCTGCAATTTTCTGATCTATTCTTTTAACTAAGTCATCAACATTTATATTGCCATCACTTCCGCCTCCGCCAGTTTTATTTTGGGCAGCAAAAGGTGAAAATGGAGGTATATATTCTCTTTGAGGATTAAAATAATTATTCATCATTGGAGAGCCTTGTTCTCCCTGTTCTTTTTTTAGATTAAGAACAAATTCTTTTATATCAAATACATCTACTGGTTTACTCTCTCTTGGTTCATAAGTTGATTTTACAATTTCCTCTCCCCAATCTATTTTAAAGTTGGGAGTGAACTTTGTCTTAAAAGGCTGATTTCTAAATCTCTTAATTAAAACTTCAAACTGTTTCATCTGCTGTAAGTCAGATACTGTAACAAGTGGTCTAATTGGTTCAGCAGGCATTCCTTCTTTGGGTTTACTAGGTTTTACATCTCCACATAGTTTACTTATTTCTTCCAAAGCAGCAAGTTCTGTTGTAATAAGGAATACTATGTTACCACAGTTACCTTTTATAGTCTCAGCTATATCTTTACCATAAACTTTAGTTAACTGTGAGTAGTTCTGTATAACAAAACTAAATCTTATATTTCTACTACGAGAAGCTGTAACCATTGTTTCAACATCTTTAAGTGGAGGCATATTTGCAAATTCATCAAGAACAAAGTTTGTTCTATATTTTAATTTTAATCCAGGCTGTTCTTGCGCTACATCAATTAAACTTTCATAAACTTGCTTTACAAATATTGTAGCAAGTGCATGATAAGTTGTTTTTTCATCATGTATTTTTAAGAATACCGCTGTTTTTTGACGTCCTATATCTCTCATATCAAAATCACAACGAGAAAGCATTTCAGATAATTGATCACGTGAAGAGAATATTCTTATTTTCTGTCTGAATACAGATAAGATACTTCCTTTTGTATCTTGAGGCGCATTAATTGTTGCAGAAGCTGAAATATATGCTCCCGATAATTCTCCTTTAGAAGTAAAATACTCTTTTAAGAAATTACTTGCTCCAATTCTTTCTTCACCAACAGTACTCATATAGTTTATACTATTTAAATTTACTTGATCTTCTTCAGCATCATCAAATAATCCTAAAGAAAGTCCTGTGAAATAATCGGCTGCAGATTTTTCCCAAAATGGTTCTGCTTTATTATTCGGATCATAAAGAATATTGCTTGCAAGGTCTTCAAGAAGTTCTTTTGCTTTATCAGTATTTCCCTCTTTATATAATCTATAAGGAAGTGAGAAAGGATTCCAAGCTTCACCATATTTAGGATCTCTAAAGTTTATTAGTATAACTTTATATCCTCTTTTTTTCATCATATCCGCTGATTCTTCGAAAAGTTCACCTTTAGGGTCAGTAACTACCATACTTTCCCCTTTTTTTGTTAATATTTTAATAAGAGTGTGCATTATGCATTGAGTTTTACCACTACC
>CAZVIQ010000044.1:0-6557 GCA_964626795.1 uncultured Muribaculaceae bacterium | reverse complement strand
TATATGCTTTAAGAAGTAATTCAACTCTTCCAAGAAAAATAACTGAAGAATTAGAAAAAGAAGGACAAAATATTAGAAAATATTATCAGCAAAGATTACCAAGTAATCCAGTTAAAGATTATTATTTTATTCATAGAAACACTCCTAATACTGAAGCATTAATTGTTGAATATGGCTTTTTAGATAGTCCTAAAGATGATGTAAATCAATTAAAGAATAATTATGAAGAATATGCTGAAGCTGTTGTTAGAGCTGTAGCAGATTATGCTAATAAAACTTATGTCGCTCCAGCTGGAAGTGATTATTACACAGTAGTAAAAGGAGATTCATTATGGAGTATTGCAAATGAATATGGTTTAACAGTAGATGAATTAAAATCTTTAAATAATTTAACAAGTAATGTAATAAAAGTTGGAGATACCTTAAAGGTTAAACAGACTGAAGAGAAACTACCGGAAGATTATCTTATTTATACAGTAGTAAAAGGAGATTCATTATGGAGCGTTGCAAATAAGTATAATACAACTGTCGATACATTAATGAAAATAAATAATTTAAGTGGAAGTGGTTTACAAATAAATCAGCAGCTTTTAATTCCTAAAGAAGGAACTATTGATATAGTTGAAAAAGAAACTGAAGGAATTGATTATATAGTAAAAAGTGGAGATACCTTATACAAAATTGCTACTTCTTACGGAATAAGTGTAGATAATTTAAAGAAAGCAAATAATCTTACTTCAGATACATTATCTATAGGACAAAAAATATTTATACCAGTTAGCACTACAGAGATTGAAGAAGTTCCAAAAGAAACGCCACAAGGAATAAGTTATGTAGTAAAATCCGGAGACAACTTATATAGTATTGCAAACAAATATGGAGTTACAGTAGATGATATTAAAAAAGCAAATAATCTAGATAGCTATTTATTACAGATAGGGCAAGTGTTGTACATACCAGGAACAAGTAATTATACAACCTATACAGTTAAAAAAGGAGATTCACTATGGACTATTGCGCAAAAATATGGAACAACTGTAAATGATATAAAAACAATAAACAACTTAAGCGGAACCCTTTTATCTATAGATCAAGAACTATTAATACCAACTAAATAAGTGATTAAAATCACTTTTTTTTGTAAAATTTAATAAAATTTATAGAATTTAAAGATATATTATTATAATATTGTTATATAAAGGAGAAGTATGAATAAAAAATATAACAATATATTTAATTTAAATTATACAATCGCAAAAGATATATTTGAAAATATAAATTATCCCTGGGAAGTTTTAAGCAATATTAAAAGTTTTATAACTGAACTCGGTAAAACATTAGATGAGAGTTATGTAAAAACTGGCGAAGATATTTGGATACATAAAACAGCATTAATAGATAATAATGTTTCAATAAAAGGACCTTGCATTATAGATGAAGAAGCTGAAATTAGACATAATGCATACATAAGAGGGTCTGTTATTATAGGGAAGAAAAGTGTTGTAGGAAATTCTAGTGAAATAAAAAATTCAATACTTTTTGACAATGCCAAATGTCCTCATTTTAATTATGTGGGAGATTCAATTCTGGGTGAATCCTCTCATATAGGTGCAGGAGTTATATTATCTAACTTTAAGAGTGATGGCAGCAATATTAAAATAAAAGATGAAGATATTATTATTGATACTGGACTTAGGAAATTTGGTGCAATATTAGGCAGTAATGTGGAAGTAGGATGTAATAGTGTGTTATTTCCAGGAAGCATTATATTTCCTAATAGTAATGTATATCCCTTAACTAGAGTCAGAGGTATAATACAAGAAAATAAAATAGTAAAAGACGAAAAAGATATAGTTGATAAGGAAGTAAGATAATGAGTAAATATTTTGGTACTGATGGAATAAGAGGAATAGTTAATAAAGATTTAACACCGGAACTTGCAATGGAAGTAGGTAAAGCAGCAGCATATATTTTAAATGAAAATAATAAAAAAGGTACAGTGCTGATTGGAAGAGATACAAGAATTTCTGGAGAAATGCTGATGTTTGCTTTAACTTCAGGTCTAATAAGTAAGGGTATAGATGTAGTTGATTTAGGTATTGCAACTACTCCAATGGTTTCATATTTAACAAAAAAGCATAAAGCTTTAGCAGGAATAATGATTTCTGCAAGTCATAATCCATCAGAATATAATGGAATAAAAATATTTAATAACAATGGTTTCAAACTATCAGATGAACTAGAAGCAAAAATAGAAAAATATATTTTTAACAAAAAAACTCCGGATTATGAAGGTAAAATAGGAGTTTATAAAAAGCAGGAAGATTTAAAGAATGAATATATTGACTATTTACTTGGTACAGTAAGTAAAATAGATAAAATGAAAGTTGTTATAGACTGCGCTAATGGTTCGGCAAGTGAAATAGCTTCAATTCTTTTTAATCAAACAAACTTGGATGCAATAATTATAAACAAAGACTATGATGGTTATAACATTAATAAAAACTGTGGCTCTTTATATTTAGATAAACTTTCTAAAGAAGTTGTTAAAAATAAAGCAGATTTAGGTTTTGCATATGACGGAGATGCTGACAGATGTCTTTTTGTCGATAGCGATGGAAAAGTAATTAATGGTGATTTTGTTTTAGCAATAGTTACTCAATATTTAAAAAATAATAAGAAATTAAAAAATAATACATTAGTTGGAACAGTAATGTCTAATTTTGGATTAAAAAAATATTGTGAAGAAAACAATGTTTATTTTATAACAACTAAAGTAGGTGACAGATATGTATTGGAAAAAATGTTAGAAGGAAATTATATAATTGGTGGAGAAACATCAGGACATATAATATTTAAAGAACATTCTAATACTGGAGATGGAATATTAACTTCGTTGCAGATTTTAGATATTTTAACGAAAACAAAAACTTCTTTAAAAGAAGCAGCTTTAATTATGAAAGAATATCCTCAAGTATTAATTAATGTTAAAATTAGTAAAGAAGGAAAAGAATTATGTAGTAAAGATAAAGATATAAATAAAATGATAAATGAATGTGAAAAACAAATATCTTCAAATGGAAGAATTTTAGTAAGACCTTCAGGAACTGAAAATCTTATAAGAGTAATGGTTGAAGGTATAAATGCAAAGCAAACTAAAGAACTAGCTGAAAGAATAGCAAAAGAAATAACTAGAAAATATAAACTTTAATGAATTTTTGCACAAACGCCTGGATCTGGTATATAAAAGCAATGACTCTTATATCTTCCAGAGTTTCTTTGATCATACCATAATGCTCTGCATACTTCTCCAGTTTTTGGGGCATAGAACCAAAGAGCATTAGTAGCGGGATGATAGTATTCACCCCTTAGAACTCTTTCAGCGAGTTCTCTTTCTTTTGTAGTAGGAGAACTATTAAAAAGTGGGTTATTAATACCTGAAAATTGATTTTGCTGATATATAGCATCTGTTACTGTTCTAACATCCTTAAATGTTAAACAATCTGCAAGCACTCTATTAACAACAACGTTTCCTGCCATAAGCATACCTAAATCACCTTCTGATAATGCTTCAGCTCTCATTATTCGCGCTAATAAATCCAATTCTTTTGTATTATAATTAACTACCATAGTAAAACCGTCCTTAGTATATCTTATGTTGTTTTTTTGATTTTTGTGTGCTATAATTTTATTGTTCTTTTAGGGGTATAATATGGTAGTATAACAGTCTCCAAAACTGTTCGTTCGGGTTCAAATCCTGATACCCCTGCCAAATATGAATTAGTCGAACTTGGTATGAAAGTATCAAGTTTTTTGTTATAATGATAAAGGTGATAAAATGGGAAAAGACGATTTAAAAAATAAAAAATATGTAAGAGTAATGTTTGGAACAACTTCTGGTGCTAACGGATTTGAGTTTAAAGAAAACAAAGTTAATATAGCAGAAAATTGGAATCCAAAAGAAAGTGAGCCTGATTTAATGGGTGGTTTTAACTTTTCTGTAGAAGACAAAATATTAAGGTATTTAGTTAGAGGAGATACTGTATGTGATGTTACCGTTCCAAAAGATGCAGAAATAATTGATTGCCCTAGCGAAAGTTGTCCACACGGAATATTTAGAGCAAACAAAATTATTATTTTGAATGTAAGGCCTATGACGGATGAAATAGCTATGAATTTTTATATTAAATCTAATTTGCCAGCGAAATCATATTATAAATCATTTGCAGGATGTGCAGTGAGAGGATATAAAAATACGACTATGGCAATAATAAAAGACAAAGTTAACAAAGATAATATTGATATAGCAATAGCTGAGTTTGAAGATTTTGTTAAACCGGGTTATTATTGGGACAAAAAAGGTAATGCAAATTTTGTTAATGAAGTTCGTGAATATCTGTATAATATAAAAAATAATAATGCTTAAAAAGAGATAAAATATAAAATTTGGGAATCCCCATTAATTTCATGCCAAATATGAATTAATCAAACTTGGTATGAAAATATCAAGTTTTTTGATATAATGATGGCGGTGATTAATTATGGAAATTAAATTTGATAAAAAATATATTATTATAAAGGATATATCATCTAATGACTTTTGTCGAATTAGAAAAACATTAGGGTGGAAGGATATTAATTATAACCAAGTTGAAAAAGCGCTCGATAATACAATGTATAAAGTCTCTATCGAAGTCAATAATGAAGTAATAGCTATAGGAAGATTAGTAGGAGATTATAGTTGTAAAGGTGTTTTATCAGACATAATAGTACTTCCTGAATATCAAGGTTGTGGAATCGGCAAAGTTATTGTTACAACACTCTTAGAAATGGTTAAAGAGGGACTTGAATTTGGTGATAAATTTCAAATTGAGGCTACACCAACTGTTGGTAATAGAGATTTTTATATAAAATGTGGAATGAAGTATAAACCAGAAAATCAAGATGGTGTTTATATCTGGATTGAAAAAAGTGAATTAAAATAAAAATTGGGAATCCCCTTTGATTCCATGCCATAATGAGTGTAAAAGAGGTGATTTTATCAAAAAATTAGTTGTATTTTTATTTCCATCTAAACATTTCACTTCTATCCAAGAAGAATATATTAAAGAAGAATTAGATGATAACAATTTTCGAATTAGCGATATCTTTGATAGAATTATATCTGAAAGATACAAAAATAAAGGGTTTGAATTTGCTGTTGCACAATATAAAAACGAGGAAGTATCAGGAATTAACACTATTCCTGATAAAACGGTATTTGCAAATGCAAGTTATATGGATTTTTACAATAGGGATGAAGAAGTAATTGAAAAAGACTATGATTATATAGCTGCTGAACTACATCCGGAATTATATGATATAGTAATAGTAGGAGGATATCATAGTACAGATTGTGTGTTAAAATTAACTAAATCTATTAACAATGTTTCTAACAATGCTTATGTTGATAGAGATTTAACGAATGATTTTACTAAAACCGTATTTATGCGAGAAAAAGATAGAATAATCGGAATAAATAATACTTTTGAATTTACAAATACCAATATGTTGCAATTTACAGAGTTTAATCATAAATTACGTGAAGAAGATCCGTATGATCAAAGTAGAGTTGTTAATGTAGTAAGTGGCATAAAAAGATAATAAAAATTTGGAAATCCCCTTTGATTCCATGCCAAATATGAATTAGTTGAACTTGGTATGAAAATATCAATTTTTTTGATATAATAAGTATTGGTGAAATATATGAACAGTAGAACTTTATTTATAGCATTTATGCAAAACGCAAGAGAATTAAATAAAAATTTAGGAATAACTCCACTTCTTTTTGGATCTTTAGGATTACAATTACTTGTAGAAGAAAATTTGAATTGTGATGATATTGATATAATAAGTCTAGGTGATTAATTATGAATTTATCTTATGAACAGTTACTGGAAGCTCAACTTCGGTTTGGAACTACTGAAGAAGATATAAGAAAAAAAGATGATTTTTACATGGTACTATCTAACGTCGTAATCGCTCCATGGTGGGAAGTAGAAATGTTCAACAATAGTGGTCTTAAAATAACAAAAATAAATGACAAATTGTTTAACTTGAAAAGTGATGATGTTGAATTTTCTTTTATACAGGTAAAGCAAGTTGGAGCTCCAGTTATTATTGAAGAAGTATTGAACTTAGGCGTTACGAACTGCAAAAATTTGATTTTTGTTGGTTCAGTAGGTTCATTGTCAGAAGGCATAAATATTGGTGATATAGTGATCCCAAAATCTTCCATATGCGGCGATGGAGCATCAAAGTATTTAAATAGTGATTTAAAAGATGATTTTGGAAAAAGTGCAACACCAGATAATAATTTGACGAATTTAGTATTAAAAACATCGCGAATAATAACAAGTAATACTGATATTAAAACCCATAATGTAACTAACTTTAGCGTTGATACTATTTTTGGACAATTCCCCCATATAGATAAAATCAAAAACATGGGAGCCAAAGTTATAGAAATGGAGACTTACAGTTTGTTTAAGTCATCTAGAATTGCAGGTATTAAAGCA
>CAZVIQ010000043.1:0-6758 GCA_964626795.1 uncultured Muribaculaceae bacterium | reverse complement strand
TTAAATCAATGCCATTGTTTTTCTTAAAGTCATCTACTAAAAATTCTATTATTTTATCATCAAAATCATCTCCACCAAGTCTGTTATTACCACTTGTAGATTTAACTTCGAAAACACCATCACCAAGTTCCAGAACTGATACGTCAAATGTTCCTCCACCTAAGTCATAAACAAGAATCTTTTGTGATTTATCTTGTTTATCAAGACCATATGCAAGTGCAGCTGCTGTAGGTTCATTTATAATTCTTTCAACCTCAAGGCCTGCTATCTTACCAGCATTTTTGGTTGCCTGTCTTTCAGCATCATTAAAGTATGCTGGAACTGTAATAACTGCTTTTGTTACTTTGCTTCCTAGATAAGCTTCAGCAGTTTGTTTTAAATTTACAAGAATTTTAGCACTAATCTCTTCTGGTGTATATTTTTTACCAGCTGCTTCAACTTTGTCCTTTGTACCCATTTTTCTTTTAACTGAACTAATTACATCTGTTGAAGTAAGACTTTCACGTTTTGCAACGTCACCAACTCTTTCTTCTCCATTTTTAAATGACACTACTGAAGGAGTAGTTCTATTACCTTCAGCATTTGGAATAACTTTAGCTACTCCACCTTCAAGTACTGCAACACAAGAGTTTGTAGTACCTAAATCTATACCTATTATTTTACTCATATTTTTCACTTTCCTTTTCTTTTTAATTTTATTTATTGACTTTAACCATTGCTGGTCTTATTACTTTATCTTTATATTTATAACCTTTAGTAAGCACTTCAAGTACTACACCTTCAGGTTTGTTCTCATCGTGTTCAACTAAAACTGCTTCAGCGTAAACTGGATCAAACTCTTTGCCTAAACAGTCAATTTCTACAACACCCATTTCATTAAAAATAGATATAAATGATGTATAAATCATTTTGAATCCTTCTAAAAATTTACTAACTTCATCAGATAAATCGTTGTTATCCATTTTTATAGCTCTTTCAAAATTATCTGCTATAGGTAAAAGAGATCTTATTATTTCTTCACCTTCATACTTTAACATGTCCGCTGTTTCGTTTGCCTGCCTTGTTCTGTAATTAATAAATTCAGCTTGAAGTCTTAAGTATTTATCTTCCATTTCTTTAAATTTTAATTCTTTTTCATCAGAAGTAGTTTCATTAACTTTTTTTTCTTCTGTATGTTTTTTTTCTTTTTTCATAATATTTTCCTTTACTCTTTCCTTTCTTCAATATGTTTTTTTATATAGTCGAGCATTGAAAGAACTCTATCATATTCCATTCTCTTAGGTCCTATTATTGCTATTGTTCCTTCGTTTGTAGGTGTCTTGTATTTTGTTTTAATAACTGTTACATTGTCATCAAGTTCACTATTCTCACCAATATATACCTTAACCTCATCTCCTGTTTCTTCAATTTTATTCACTATATCATCGCTTTCAAATTTACTTATAATGTTTTTAACATTATCAACAGTATTAAATTCCGGTTGTTTTAATATATTAGCCTTTCCACTGAAATGTACATCCTTTTCGCTTGTAAAGTTACTTAATGCCTCATAAAAAGCATTATATAAAACCTCATAATTCTTAACATAATTTGAAATTATAGGTTTAATTTCAAATTCAAGTTTAGAAGGAACTTCAGTTATAGGTGTTCCGATAAGCATTTTATTTAATAGTTCAGTAGTTTTCATTATTTCTTTTGAATCTACTGCACCATTTAATATAACCTGCTTATTTTCTACATGTCCTTTATCTGTAATAACTATGGCAACAATTCTATTATTGCCAAGTGGAACCACTTCAACTTTTTCAAGTTTATTTTCTTTAGATGCACTACCCAATATCACAGAAGTATAGTTTGTTATATCACTTACTATTTCTAATGATTTAGTAATTGCATCACTCAAAGCTAAGCTGTTATTAGAGAATATAGTCTGCAGTTTAAGCATGTCTTCTCCGCTTATCTTTTTAGGCTCCATTAAGTTATCTACATAATATCTATAACCTAAGGTAGATGGAATTCTACCAGAAGATATATGTGTTTTTTCTAAATATCCAAATTCCTCAAGTGACATCATATCATTTCTAATAGTTGCACTCGAACATTTGAATTTTTTGCATAATGACTTACTTCCGACAGGTCTTGCAGTCTTTATATACTCCTCCACTACTGCCTTAAGTAAATTCTGCTGTCTTTCTGCTAACACATTATTACCTCCTTTAGCACTTTTTCAATCAAGTGCTAATCCTATTATAATATTATGTGTTAGCATTGTCAATATATGAGTGCTAATTAATTATTTTTTATGTTTTTTATATAAAAATGATAATATATAGGCAATTATTAATGAAGTAATATAAAATATAGCACTTACTAAAAATATATATTTTATTCCATAATTGAATAAATATCCAGCAAGATATATACCTACTGTCTCTCCTAAGCAAATCATAAAAAATCTAAAATTTGATATCATTAATTGTAAATCATCATCAGCTAGATTTAGAAAGGTTCCGTCAGTATAGCTAGAAGCTGCCCTTGAAGTAAATATAGTTACAGCAAAAGCAACAACTGCAAATATAATATTGCCTGTTATAATAACTGGAATATAAAAAACTATTTTAGTCATTAATCTAAAAAGAAAAGCATTAAAAGTATTTTTAAATTTAACTCTTTTATTTGTATAAATCGCTACTGCTGTAGCAACCATGCCAAATACTAAAATAATATATGAAGAATTACTTTCTGAGATTTTAAATCCTTCAGTAAATAATATTAATTGAAGTCCTACAACTATGTCCCATGCAATATTAACAAAAAAACAGTATAAAAAATAAAAGATAAAGATTTTATTCTTAAATATTTCTTTAAAAGCTGTTATAAAATCTTTTGTTTTCAAATCATTTTGCATATCATATTCATATCTTATTAATAAAAGAAAATATAAACTTATAATTGAAAAAATTATAGATAAAAGGAGACAAAAATTAGCATCTAATACAAATGATCCCAGAGTTTTGCCTATAACAAGTCCACCAAGTAAAATACCAAAATCTTTAAATAAATTTTGTAATATAGTTTTTCTTTCATATATCTTGTCAGTCTTCTCTACTGTAGTAAAAAGAGGATATATACCTATCCAGTATAGATTCTCTGTTATTATTGTCAATAAAATAAACGTTTCAATTAAAGGGATATTGCCACTTTTATATGAAAACAAAAGTCCAAGCATAGAAATAATTGATATAGAAAATGTAAGTGTTAAAACTTCTTTAATTCTTACTTTAGTTGAAAATAAAGATATTATTATTGCAAGAAAACAACTTCCAAACATTCCTAAACTTAAAAGAAAACTAATTGTATCTACGCTGAAGTAATTTTCTAAAAGCCATATCTGCTTAAAATTACTCCAAAGGCCAATACTAAGAGACATAAAAATTAAAACAAGAAATATCTTTTTGTTATTATTTATTGTAATTTTCCTTTTTTTTATAAATCTCAGCATATCTTCCCTCTATTCTTAAAAGATTATAGCATATAAAGAATATGTTTTAAAGAAAAAGACATAAAAAAAGATAACCATTGTTACCTTATTTAAGCTTCATATACACTTGCTTGTTTTTTATCTCTACCTTTTCTTTCATATTTTACAACGCCAGCTGTTTTAGCAAACAAGGTATGATCTTTACCCATTCCAGTATTAACTCCTGGATATATTTTAGTACCTCTTTGACGATATATAATACTTCCAGCTGTTACAAATTCTCCATCGCTGGCTTTAGCACCTAATCTACGACCTTTTGAATCTCTACCATTTTTAGTAGAACCAACACCTTTTTTAGATGCGAACAGCTGAATATTTAAAATCATTCTATTCATTAGTATATTCCTCCTTAATATTTATGTTTTTCTTATACTTACTTTCAAGTTCTAAAAGTTCTTCTACTAAATTATTTAATACTTTATTAGTAATTTCATCTTTTTTTATATTTTCTATAAATAAATCATTACTTTCATTAAATAAAATAGCTTTAGTATCAAACGCAAGTATAATATTTACTGATGTTATAACCATTGTACTTACTGAAGCACAAACAATATCTTTGCCATATTCATTAAAATTCGCATGGCCTTTAATATTGATTTTTTCTATAACATCGTTAACTTTTCTATAAGTTACTTTAATCATTACTATTTCACTTCAATTTTCTTAATTACTATTTTAGTGTAAGGTTGTCTATGACCTTGAGTTTTTCTATATTTCTTTTTAGGTTTATACTTAAAAACTATAATTTTCTTTTTCTTTCCTTGTTTTAATACTTCTGCTTCAACAGTTGCTCCTTTTATGAAAGGCGCTCCTACTTTACCATCAACATATAAAACCTCACTGAAAGTCACAGTTTTTCCTACCTCTGTATCTAGTTTTTCAACATATAGCTCAGTTCCTTCTTCTGCTATATATTGTTTTCCTCCAGTACAAAATATTGCTTTCATTTTTACCTCCTTCAATAAGACTCGCCCTTAAGGTAAGATTTTTTCTTTTTAAAAACCTTTTCAGCGCGGTTGTAGAGAAGAATCTACAAACAAGAAGATTTTACCACAATAATGAGCTTTAGTCAAACAATTTTGACAAATATTCTTCTTCACTTATATACTTATTTTTATATTTTATTAAATGTTTTTTTTCTTTATACATTTTATTTATATTATTAATTTTAACTCTCTTTTTAAATCTAAATTTATATAAATATCTTTCTAAAAGAAATTTATTATATTTAAAAGCAAAAATTTTTATTTCAAAATATATACTTTTTATTAGTAGTAAGGTAAGTATCACATAAAAAACTTTTCTATAGAGTAAAAGTATTAAAGTACATACTAGTATTGAAATAAATATTATTACTCTATTTGATAGTTTATATGGTAAAAATTTTTCTAATGTTAAATTTAATATTTTTGATCCATCTAGAGGAATTATAGGTAAAAGATTAAAACTAAGTAAAGAATAATGTATTAATTTAACTTTATCAAAAACATTATTATATACATATCCTTTTAAATATAAGTTGTATATTATTAGATATAATATTATTTGAAATATAGCACCACTTAAAGCTACTGTAAGTTCTTTATATATGCTTGTATTTACAAATCCTTTGAATTTTGTAAGACCTCCAAAAGGATATAATATTATTTTATCTATTTCAAAATTAAAAAAAGACGCTACTGTTAGATGACCAAGTTCATGAATTAAAATAAAAAACAAAAGAATAAACATATATTCAAAATATCCTGCCAGAAGAGATAGAAGTAAAAATACATATGTGAAATTACTTATATATATTTTATTTAATAAATTCATTATAATCTTTAAATATTCCATCTTTTTGGAATACTAAATAAAGTGTTTTATCAACGTTACCGATTATAGTTCCCTCTTCTACATAATCATATAATTTTATATTTACATCTTTTATATTTCCATACCAAGCATCTACACCATTACTTTGTTGAATTATAATAGTATTTCCATATTCTTCTTTTTCTCCAACATATACTACTATACCACTTTTCAAAAGCTTAACCGTATAATTTTCATTTACATCTAGTTTAGCTCCGTTATAATAATCATCAATCGTAGTATATTCTAAGTTTTGGTTTGAATTTACAGTCTTATCTTCTTCTTTTTCATTATTTAAACTTAAAAAATATTTATTGTATAGTTTATTTATAGATGAAAATTTAAAATCTGTTTCAAATAGATTTTTAGTAATAAATTTTTTTGCTCCACTGCTTATATTAGTAATAATTAAAATTAAAAGCATAAAAATAATACTTAAAAATACTCTTACTATAAGCTTTCTGAAATATTCATTCTTTTGAATGATTTGTCCACTATTTTTCTTATATTCTTCCAAAGTCATATTTTCACCTATTTAATTATATAAACTTTATTTATTTTTATTCTTATTATTTTCATAAAAACTATAAAATCCGTATTTGCTCATAATAACGTGATCAAGAAGTTTAATTCCAATTATTTCACCTATTTTAGCAATATTATTTGTAATATAAATATCTTCATTGCTTGGTGATGTGTCTCCAGAAGGATGATTATGTACTATTATTATTGAAACAGCAAGATTATCTATCGCATATTTAAAAATTTCTCTAGGATGTACTATTGATTTATTTATTGTTCCTACAAACATCTTTTTATAGCAAATTATATTATTTTTAACATCTAATAATATAACATAAAAATTTTCCTGCATTTCATATACTAAGGATGGTCCTAATAATTTATATATATCTTTAGTATTATTAATTTTATTATTGCTTACTCTTTTTTCATAATATACTCTTTTACCTAGTTCAAGTGCTGCGATTAGAGTAATTGCTTTTACTTCACCAATACCTTTTATAGAAGAAAGTTTATTTATATTTATATTTCTTAAATCTCTAACACTTTTAAAATTACTTAATATTGATAATGAAACATTTTTAACAGATATGTTTTTAGTTCCGCATCTTATTATAATAGATATAAGTTCTTCGTTTGATAAACTCTCTTTACCGTATTTAATTAATCTTTCTCTTGGTCTTTCATCTGGATTTATATTTTTAATCATTATATTATTCATACAACCTACTTAATAATTTGTCTAATATTTCGTTTTCTTCTATCTTTGTAATTGCAAAACACTTCTTTCCTAAATCTTTAAAACTACTTCCACAGTGATATAAATATTTTTTATCTA
>CAZVIQ010000042.1:0-7543 GCA_964626795.1 uncultured Muribaculaceae bacterium | reverse complement strand
TTAGCGTCAGAATAATTAAACTACATTTATTTTCCAAGTTCAGTTATAAATCATATTGTTAATTTATTTATTTAAATATATTTTTAGTTCTTTAATTTTAGATAAACCTGCTTCATAACCAAGTTTATAAGACTCCTCTAATTTATTATAATTTTTTTCTATTCTACCTATTTCTAAAGCGTGTGGTGGACGTATTACAAATACTTTACCTTTACTTTCCATACCCTCAATAAAATCAATAGTTTTATTATAATTTTTGTGCCTCTCAAGCATGTTTTTTATTAAATTTGGGTAATTTTTATATCTAAATTTTATTAATCGTGTGTATTTATTTGGGCTTTTTCTATATTTTAAAGGTCTTGTTAAAATTAACACATTTTTATTAATTCCTTTATTTAAAAAATATTCAAGAGGTATAGAATCACTAAGCCCTCCATCGAGATACTCCTCTTCATTTATTTTAACAATGCGAGATAAAAAAGGTAAAGAACTAGAAGCTCTTACATATAGCGCATCTTTTTTTAAATCTTTTACTTCCATATATTCAGGTTTGCCTGTTTTACAATTTGTAACAACAACTTCAAATTTAGTTTTGCTTTTTTTAAAATAATCATTATCTATTATATTAAGTTTATTTGGTATCTCATTATATATAAAATCTGAGCCAAATAAATCTCCAGTAGTTATTAAGCTGTGAAAACTGCAATATCTTTTATCCTTTAAATAACTTATACTGACATTAAATCCTCTTTTATATTGATTTGAAACATAACTACAGCCATGACAAGCACCAGCTGAAACACCAACAACATTATCAAATGTTATTTTATTTTCTATAAATGCATCTAATACTCCAGTTGTAAATATTCCCCTCATTCCACCACCTTCAAGAATTAAACCAGTTTTATTTTTCATTAAAATCACCGTTTTTAATTATAACATTTTTTGATTATTTATGGTAAGTCAAAATATTTTATGCTAGAATTAAATTATAAATTTAGGAGGTAGTTAATGAAGAAAAAGTTAGAAGAAGAGAAAGAAACTTATAAAAGGCCTAGTTGGGATGATTATTTCATGGAAGTTTGCCAAGCAATTAGCAAAAGAGCAACTTGTGATCGAGGAAGAAGTGGCTGTATTATTGTAAAAAATAAACAAATACTAACTACAGGTTATGTTGGTTCTCCAGTAGGGTTTCCGCATTGTGATGAAGCGGGTCATGAATTTAAAAAAACTTATCACGAAGATGGTACTTTTACTAATCACTGTGTCAGAACAATACACGCTGAACAAAATGCTATTTGTCAAGCAGCTAAACTTGGAGTTGCTTTAGATGGAGCAACATTATATTGTAAAATGACTCCTTGTAGAGTGTGTGCAATGATGATTATAAACAGCGGAATAAAAGAAGTGATTTGCGAGAAAAAATATCATGCTGGCGAAGAATCTGAAGAAATGTTCAAAAAAGCCGGAATTCCATTGCGTTTTTTCTACGATGAAGTAGAACAATATGAAAATCAAAAATAGATAAAAAAAGATTGCTTTTTAATATAAATTAATCTTTTTTATTTTTTCTAAAATTAATTTTTTTAAATATTTCCATTGCTCCAATTATAGTAGTACTAAGAACGAATAACATTAATAAATGATCTATTCTTATACTGTGAGTTTTTAATAATTTACTAAGCGATTCTACTTCCATGATCAATATTTGAAGTAAAGTTGCACTTATAATTGTAACTATTACAAAAGGATTAGTCTTAAAGGAATATTTAAAAACACTCTTTTTTTCACTTCTACAGTTAAGAACATGCATGTTCTGAAGAAATACCATGAAAGCCATTATATATCCTCGAGCAATATTAGTCTCTACATTAAATTTCTTTATAAGAAATATCCATAAAACAAATACCAGAATTCCAATATAAGTTCCCGCTACTAATGTTTCTTTTATAAATAACCTGTTAAAAATACTTTCTTTTGTATTTCTGGGTGAATCCTTCATTACGTCATCATCTTCTTTTTCAAGCGAAAGTGCTATATCCTGAAGTCCATCAGTAACAACATTTAGCCATAAAAGCTGTATTGCAAGTAATGGAAGAGGTAAATTAAATATCATTGATAAGAGAAAAAACAACACTTCTGCAATCCCACAAGATAATAGTAAATAAGAAATCTTCCTTATATTATTGTAAGCAATTCTTCCTTCTTTAATTCCAGTTACTATAGATTTAAAACTATCATCCATAATTATCATTTGAGCAGTTTCTTTAGCAACATCAGTACCGCTACCCATTGCTATACCTAAATTAGCACTTTTAATTGCAGGGGCATCATTAACTCCATCACCAGTAACCGCGACAAATTCTCCTTGCCTTTTTAATGAATTAATAATTTCCAGTTTCTGTACAGGTGTAACTCTACTAAACACTTTTTTTGATCTTATAAAATCATCAAATTTTTTCTCTCCTAAATTAAATATTCTTTCTATTTCATCAGAAGATGCAATTTCGTTTTCAGTTTCTATTAAATTTAGTTCTTTTGCAATTGAAGATGCAGTAAGTGGATGATCTCCTGTTATCATTATTACTTTTATTCCTGCATTAAAACATTCTTTAATAGCTTTTTTAGCATCTCTTCTAACAGGATCAATAAATGCGACTAGACCTATAAAAGTAAGATTTTCTAGCTTTTTAGAAATCCCAGAAACTTCACCGTCACATAAAGCAATAACCCTAAATCCTTCTCTTGCTAGTTCAGCATTTTGTTTAATTATAATTTCTTTATCTATTGGTATTTTCTTATCATTTTTAAACATATGATTACAAAACTCAATTATTTTTTCTGGACTTCCTTTAGCTGTACATTTTACTTTATTTTCTTCTCTATAGAAAACTGCTGAATATTTATTTTCTGACTCATATGGAATAATTTCAAGTTTATGAACGCTGTCAGATACTCCAAGCTTTTTAGCTAAAACTAAAAATGCAATATCAATAGAGTCTCCATATATCTGATACCCATTTATTTCTTTTTTAAATACAGCTTCATTATTTATAAAACCAAGTTTGCTAATATATTCAGCATATTCAAAGTTTTCACCTATTATTTTTCCGTTTTCATTATAGCCTTCACCTTCGATTTCATAGAATTTTCCATCTGGTAAAATGATTTTTTTTGCAGTTTGTTCATTAACAGTAAGTGTTCCTGTTTTATCACTTGCAATTACAGTGCAGCTTCCTAGACTTTCTACTGCATTTAATTTTTTAACTATTACTTTCTTTTTAGACATTCTATTAGAACCCACTGTTAATGCCATAGTCATCGCAAGTGGTAATCCTTCAGGCATTGCTGATACAGAAAGCGCAACAACTGATAAAAATATTTCTGTAAAAGAAAAGCCTTTATTCACCAAAGATATTGTTACTAAAACAGCGACCGCAAGTACTAATAAAGATATTTGTTTTGAAAACTTTTCCATTCTGATTTTCAAAGGACTTTTTGCTTCTTTAGTTTCACTCACAGTACTTGCTATTTTACCAATTTCAGTATTACTTCCAATTTCAACAACTATAGCTTTGCATCTTCCAGTCATTACTGAAGTTCCAGCATAAAGCATATTTGCTCTATCAGATAAATTGATGTTTTTTTTAATTACCTGAGAATTTTTAATTGCACTGATACTTTCACCAGTGAGTATTGATTCATCAACAGTAAGATTTTTACTTTCAAAAATTCTCAAATCAGCAGGAACTTTACCTCCTGATTCTAACAACACAATATCACCAGGCACAACAAGAGAGGAATCTATAATTACTTCTTTTCCGTTTCTTAATACTTTAGTTTCAATTTTAATCATATTTTGTAAAGATTCAGCATTTTTTCTTGCTTTAACTTCTTCAAACATTCCAATAAAGGCATCAAGAAACACAATAAAAAGTATAACAAAAGCATCAAGTTTTTCATTTACTATAAAAGAAAATAAAGAAGCAACAAAAAGAAGATATATTATTGGATCATTAATCTGATGAAAAAATATTTTTAATATATTTTCTTTTCTTTTCTTTGGCAACACATTTAAGCCATACTTTTCTGTTCTAGAATTTATATCTTTATCAGATAAGCCTTTTTCACTTATATTTAGTTCTTCAAATATTTCTTTTACTTCTTTTTTATAATATTCCATGCTAATCTCCTATTATCTATAATTATATATTGAATAAGAAAAAAAGTTAAGAACTTTTTCCCAACTTTACTTTCATAGTTTTAGTATCATTTGATCTAATAACTTTTATATCTATGGTATCTCCTACTTTATATTTATAAAGATGGTATCTGAATTCAGCTACGTTCGAGACATCATAATCTCCTACTTTAACTATAATATCTCCTTTTTCAAGACCACTTTTTCTTGCAGGACTATCATCCACTACGCTTACTATTACAACTCCGGATTTAACACTACTGTCTAAGGAGATTCCAGAACGCATCAAACTATAAGTATCTGATACTCCTGTCATTTCAATACCAATATACGGTCTTTCAACACCTCCGGAAAGTAAAGATTTTGCTATTTCCTTTGCATCTTCAATAGGTATTGCAAATCCTATTCCTTCAACAGAAGACTGAACTATTTTCATTGAAGTTATACCAATTACTTCACCATTTATATTACATAAAGGTCCACCACTGTTACCAGGATTTATTGCGGCATCTGTCTGCATAACTTTCATTATCCAGTCACTTATTCCATTATTTGTACTTACAGAAACAAGCCTATCTCTTCCGCTTACAATTCCTCTTGTTACGGTTCCTTTATAATCTTTACCCATAGGAGCTCCAATTGTGAAAACTGTATCTCCTACTTTAGAATTTTCATAACTTCCTAAAGTCGCTATAGATAATATAGAATTTTTATCAACTTTTAAAACTGCTATATCTGCGTATTCATCGCTATCAACTAAAGTTGCATTAGCTACTGTGTCATTAGAATATATAATTTTTATAACATTGCCACTTTCAATTACATGATGATTAGTCATTATATATCCATTGTCATCATCTTTATCATATACAAATCCGGTACCTGTACCAGTAAGTGTATCATTTGTATACGTCTCAACCACTACTACTGCATCATATATATTTCCAACACCATCAGAAATACCTTTATCAGTTAAAGTTACTTCATTTTTACTAACTAACGTTACAATACTCTGGGGATAAAAATACAAAAGTGCATACATCCCCACAAAACCTACAAAAATACTTAGAATAACAGTTGTAATATATATTACAGCCCTTTTTATATTCTTCATATAATTATAATCATCTCCTTATATATACATAATATCTTTATAATTAAGTGGAAAGCCCATAAGATTTAAAACCTTATCAATTCCAATACTTTTAATTTTTGACTGAAGTATATCTATTTCATATATTATTTCATTCATCATCATTTTAAAATCATCTTTAGTTAATAGAGATTTTAATATAATAATTAATGCAAAAATATCATTTTTACCATAAACATATTCTCCATCTGTTTTATCTATGTTCATAAGTTTATGATATTTACCATCCGGTATTATTCTTTGAGTAAAATGATTGAACAATATATCTTCATGAGCACATAAATTTCTGTAATTTGCCAAAATCGGTAAATATATTTCAAAATCTTCTTCATCTATATTATATAATTCTGTAATGCTCTTTTTATCTTCTAATTTTAATATACTAAACATTTCGCTCATTATACCAAAACTTATTACTTTTATACCAATCCACATAGGTATGTAACCATAATTATTGATATAGTGACTAGTAGCTTGATGCTGACCACCATTTACTCTAATCTGTCTTTTAAGTTTTCTAAGCAAATCATTTATTTGTTTAGACTTTAACTTAGACTCATCAAAATTATGAACATCCAAATAATCTCTTTCTTTATATCCATATTTTTTACTCATTACATAGCTGAATATAGATTTATAGTTGTTTTCTACAATAAGTAGATTTTTAAAAATAATATTTCTAAATTTTCTATCAAATGAGAAAAGCGAATACAATTCTTCAAATGTAGTCCCCTTAATAAAGTGTTTTCTTCCGTCTGGTTTTAAAAAAGCATGTCTATATCCCATAAGAAAAAAATAATTTTCTCTTAAAAGAACAGTCTTAGCATACTCAACATTATTAATTTCAAGCTCTTTATCTAATAATATTTCAATCTGCTCATCTAAATTTTTAAACACTTTCTCTGACACGCTCTCACCTACTATAAAATTATAACATTTCCTAAAAGATTATCAATCAAAAAATTATGATTTTCACATAATTTTTATTAATTTAAAAATTTTTGTATTATAATATAAGCTTAAAATCTAAATATAAGCTTAAAATCTAAATTTTGTATAATTTTTTCAAAAAAAAACTTCGTTTTTTAAAACAAAGTTTTGTTTTCTATCTCTTACTGAATTGTGGAGCACGTCTAGCTTTCTTAAGACCGTATTTCTTACGTTCTTTAATTCTAGCATCACGAGTTACCATTCCAGCATTTTTCAAATCACTTCTAAATTCAGAATTATAAAGCATTAATGCTCTGGCAATTCCTAAACGGATAGCGCCTGTCTGACCAGTAAAACCACCACCATTAACTTTTACTTCTATATCAAAAGTGTTTTCAGTATCAGTTATATTTAAAGGTTGTTTTAAATCCATTACTAATGTCTCATAAGGCATATATTCATGAACATCCTGACCATTTACAGTTATTTTTCCTTTTCCGTTTGTTAATATTACTCTAGCAATACTTCTTTTTCTTCTTCCTGTAGCTTTCCATGTATTTTCTTTTGCCATAATATCCTCCTATATTTCTATACTTTCTGGTTTTTGAGCATTGTGTTTATGATCAGCATTTTCATAAACAAATAATTTCTTATACATTTGTCTTCCAAGTCTATTATGTGGAAGCATACCTTTTATAGCTCTTTCAACCATTTCAACCGGATAATTCTCTTTCATAGTTCTAGCACTTCTAACTCTAAGACCACTTTGATATCCTGAATGATTATAATACATTTTCTTATCTAATTTATCTCCAGTAAGATTTACTTTAGATGCATTGATAATAATTACATTATCTCCTGAATCTATATGAGGAGTATATGTAACTTTATGTTTCCCTTTTAATATATGTGCTGCTTTAGTAGCAACGCGACCTAAATTTTTACCTTCAGCATCTATAATATACCAATTACGTGAAACTTCCTCTTTTTTTAACATAAATGTTTTCATATTTATTACTATCCCTTCTTTGATTTGAAACTTTAATCTTCCCAAAAATAAAATTCCTCATCAAAATGTACCGAGTATGATTATACTAAAAACCCTTGAAAGTGTCAATAAAATTTGATAAAACTCATTGGATTTTACTATATTTTATTATAAAAACAATATTTTATATCAGATTATGACTATAAACACATATTCTTGACAAATATAAAATATAATAATACAATTATAACATAATAAATCGGAGGAAAAA
>CAZVIQ010000041.1:0-7863 GCA_964626795.1 uncultured Muribaculaceae bacterium | reverse complement strand
GTTTTCCCTTACGTACAAATTCACTTATTTTAAATGCATCACCTTTATCAATGCCACATTTTATAAGATATACCATTATGTCATCACGACAACCTATTACTTCTTTAAATTCACACACTTTTCCCAGTATTAAATCTCTTGCGTTTCCATTCCATACATCTGTTCCATGTGAAAGTCCAGAGATTTTAATAAGTTCTGCAAAAGTCTTAGGTCTTGTCTCTTCAAGCATTTTTATAACAAAGTTAGTACCAAACTCAGGTATTCCAAGAGTACCTGTTTCACACATTATTTCTTCTTTAGTTACACCAAGAGCATCAACACTACTGAATATGCTAAGTACTTTCTGATCATCTAAAGGAATATCATTTATATTTATTTTCACATCGTCACTTAAATATTTAAGTACAGTTGGATCATCGTGTCCGAGTATATCAAGTTTTAAAAGATTTTCTTCAAGATCATGATATTCAAAGTGAGTTGTATACCAGGCAGCACTTGTGTTTTCAGCAGGATATTGATACGGAGTAAAGTCTAAAATATCTTTATAATCAGGAATAACCACTATACCACCGGGGTGCTGACCTGTAGTTCTTTTAATTCCTGTTATTCCTTTTGCAAGTCTTTCTACTTCCGCACTTCTTAAATGAATTCCCTTGTCTTCTAAATATATTTTTACAAAACCATATGCTGTCTTATCTGCAATTGTTGATACAGTTCCAGCTCTAAATACTTTATCTTCACCAAATAAAACTTTAGTATAGTCATGAGCTTTAGCTTGATATTCTCCCGAAAAGTTTAAGTCAATATCAGGTGTTTTATCAGCATTAAAACCAAGGAATGTTTCAAATGGAATATCTTGTCCTTGTTTTTGCATTTTTTCTCCGCATTCACATATTCTGTCAGGTAAATCAAATCCACTTCCATAATCTATACTTAAAGCTTTTCCATTTTCTTCAAAAATACTTTTTTTACATTTAGGACAAATATAATGTGGAGGCAAAGGATTTACTTCAGTTATATTCATAAAGGTTGCTACAAGACTCGAACCTACACTACCTCTAGATCCAACTAAATATCCATCATCAGTACTTTTCTGAACAAGTTTCTGAGCAATTAAATATATAACATCATATTCTCCACCTATTATACCGTTAAGTTCTTTTTCAAGTCTTTCTTCAATTATATATGGAAGGTTTTCTCCATATATACTTCTTGCATTTGAATAAACCATATCTTTAGTTATTTCTGCAGAATTTTCCATTTTAGGAGAATTAAGCCCTGGATTAAGTACATGAACTTCTTCAGTAACCATATCTACTATTTTATTAGTATTTTCTACAACTATTTCATATGCTTTTTCTTCACCCAAGAATTTAAACTCATTAAGCATTTCTTCTGTTGTCATAAAATATGCGTTTGGTATATGCTTTATATTACTTCTATTAAGAGGATGAAATCCTCCGCCTGGAACCTTTTGATAAACCAATATCTCTCTATAAATATTGTCTTCTTTGTTTAACGTATGAACATCACCTGTCGCGCATACAGGCTTGCCAAGTCTAGATGCAGCATCAAGTATTTTTTTAATATTTTCTTCAATTTCAAATTTATTAGCAAAATCTCCAGTTTCAATTAAATACTCCTGAATACTTGGAGGATTAACTTCAATAAAATCATAAAAGTCCATCATATTTATAAGTTCATCTTCAGTTCTAGATTTTGCTGCTTCAAATATCTCTCCACTTACACATCCAGATCCAATTAAAAGTCCATCTCTTGCTTTAGCTATTTCACTTTTTAATATTCTAGGTGTTTTATATAAATATTTTGTATTCGCAAGTGATACCAGTTTAAATAAATTTTTAAGTCCTATATCATTTGTAGCAAACACTGATAAATGATAAGGTCTACTTAATTTATGAATACTATCTTTATCAATCATTTTATTTAAATCATTAAGTGTTTTAACACTTGAGTTCATAGTTTTAAACATTTTAACCAAAAGTTTTCCTGTTGCTTCAGCATCATAATCTGCTCTATGATGACCGTCTTCATCAAATTCAACTTCATATCTTTTAACACAAGCACTTAAGTTATGTTTAGTTACATCAGGACTTAATACTTTTGAAAGTTCCATAGTATCAAGTACAGGATTGTTAAAAGTACCTAAATTATATTTTTTGTAACAACTTTCTACAAACGAAGTATCAAATTTTGCATTATGGGCTACCATAGGATAATCTTGATAAAACTCCATAAATCTTCTAAACACATTTTCTTCGTTATCTTTATCTTCAAGCATTTCATCTGTAATATGTGTTAAATCTGTAATTACTTTTTTTAGTTTTACACCTGGATTTATAAGCTCATCAAATCTCTCGGTAATTTCACCACCAACAACTTTAACTGCTCCTATTTCTATTATGGTATCTCCATTACCTGCATTGAACCCAGTGGTTTCAAAATCAAATACTATAAAAGTACTCTCTTCAATTAACGAATCATTTCCTCTTTTTATTATACTGAAATCATCATTAACAACATAAAGTTCACTTCCAAACAATACTTTAATATCACCTTTATTTTTATATAGTTTGGGAAACGCCTGACAAGTATTCTTATCAACTACTCCTACAGCTGTATGACCAAGCTCTTTAAGTTTAGTAAATATTTCCTTTTGATAATCTATAAGTCCATCCATAGCACTCATTGTGGTGTGTAGATGAAGTTCTACTCTTTTCTTTGGTGCTTCATCTTTAACAGATTGAAATCTTGATTTAATAGAAATAATATCTTTAATACTAAGCACCAAATCTTTAGTATAGTTATCCATTTGAACTCTTCCTCTAAATCTGTACCATGAATCTTCCTTTAAAGATTTAGTAATTCTTTTGACTTCATCTGGTGATTTTATGAACATCTTTGCTATTATGCTATCAGTTTTATCACTTATTTTAAGAGATATAATTGTAAGACCAGTTGAAGTAGTTCTAACATCTATTCCAAAAATATATGCTTCAAGAATAATTAAATCCGGTAAATCAGTTATAATATTCTTTATTATTGTACTTTCACCATCAAAATAACTTCCTAAAATCATATCATTCTTGGGTTTATCATCTATTCTTACTACATCTTCTTTTTTTATGCTTTCTTTAAATGCACTTCTAGCTTCTTCATTCAAATTAGTTTCCAATGAAACATTTTTAAATCCCATATCTTTTAAAAATTTTTCTATTTTCTTTTTAATTTCTAGAATTTTATTTTTTTCAACCTGATTAAAAACATCTATAGTTATTACATCTTCTTCTATTTTAATGAATTCATCTTTTACTATGGCCTCAACCATCGGACAGGACCTAACTATTTTACCAATAATATATTTAAAATAATCCATTAAATATAATTCTTTATCCACATTAAAAATAAATAAAATCTTTTCTACATTTTCAATTTCAGTAGAAAATCCAACTAATTCTGTAAAATCTTCTATTTTTATAGTCTCATTTAAATTAATATATAAAGTCCACACTAAAGCTTCATTATCTATCTCACATTTTTTTAAGGTTGCTCCTTCAAAAATACTATATTTATCTTTATTAAAATTTATCTTATCTAAAAACCTTATTATTTTCTTATCCATAATACTACCTCACTCTTTTATTATACATATTAAATTTAAGTTTAACAACTTTACAATTTAAATTTGTTTTACACTTAGTTTTATATATTCATCATATCATATAGTTTTTAATTTTGTTAATAATTTTAAAATTTTTTTGTTTAATTTAAATTTTTAAAAATTTGTCTTACAGTTATATAAAATTATTAATAATTTTATAGTTTTATTAAGAATTTATAGCTTTTTATACTTTAATACAAAAAAGTGTTTTGCAAAATTTTGTCAAATAATATAAGTAGGAGGATAAAAAATGCAGAAAAACATTATTGTAAAACAAACAGGTTTTAAGGACTGTGCTGTTTCATGTCTTTTATCTATAATAAGATATTACAAAGGCAACATTAGTAAGGAGGAACTTCTTTATTTAGTAAATACTAATCAAAATGGGACAAGTGCTTATCATATGATTGAAGGAATGAGAAAAATTGGTTTTGATGGTTTAGGAAGAAAAATAAATACAAACGATCTTCTAAAAGATAATATCATATGTCCTTTTATAGTTCATGTAAAAAATCAGGAGTTTTATCATTTTATTGTTATATATGAAATTAACACTAAAAGAAAATATCTAGTTGCAATGGATCCAGCAATAGGTAAAAGAAAGATTACTTTTGATGAATTTGATAAAATATATTTAAATTCTGTTTTAGAGTTTAGTGTTATAAATGAATTGCCTAATATAAAAGAAAAAGAAAAACTTTTTACTTTGATAATAAGTCTTATTAGAATTAATAAAAACATATTAATTAAGTTATTTTTAATAAGTTTATTTTCTTCTGTTTTTACAATAGGAAGCAGCTTCTCATATAAAATTATATTAGATAGTGTAACCATAGAAAATTATAACAAATTAATTTCTATTATTTTAATCTGTTTTACTCTTATAATAGTTCTTAAAAACTTACTTTCTTTTTTAAGGGATAAATTATTAACTGAGTTTAAAGAAAAAATAAGTAAAGATATTACAATAAAAATTTTCAGGCATATTTTTAATCTTCCATACCAATACTTAAAAAATAAACCTACAGGGGAAATTATAAGCAGAATAAATGATATAAATAATCTTTATGACTTTATATTAAGCATATTTCTGAATCTATTTATCAATTTATTTCTAATTATCATGAGTTTAATAGTTTTGATGATTATAAATATTAGATTAACTATTATTACCGTCTATATTTTTATATTCTATATATTCTTAGTAATCTTTTACTTTAAAATTATAAAAAGAAAAATAATTGAAGTAAAAACAAGTCACGCCGATTATAATAGAATTTCTATTGAATCTATAGAAAATTATGAAAGTATTAAAAATTTAAAGATTAACATTTACATTTTAGACAAAATTAAAAATTCATATTATAAATTTCTAAGAAATCTTAAAGAATTAGAGCAAAAAATAATAAAAGAAAATTATTATAAAGAACTAATAACTGACACTTTAAATTTAATTATTTTAGTAACGGGTTCTTATTTAGTAATAACCAATAAAATTACTGTAGGAAATTTAATTTTATATTTGACTATATTATCTTTTTATATAATACCACTTAAAGATTTGCTTAATTTAATTTTAAATTATAATCAATCTTTAACGTCTTATGAAAGAATCAACGACCTACTTTTAATTAATACAGAAAAAATTAATTCTGAAGACTATTCAATGATTAATGGAGATATAGTTTTTGAAAATGTGTTTTATTCGCATGATAAAGTAAATAATATTTTAAGCAATATTGATTTTAAAATAGAAAAAAACTCTAAATACTTAATACATGGTAAAAGTGGCGAAGGAAAAAGTACATTAATGAAAATATTAGTTAAATATTTAAAAAATTATTCTGGAGAAATATACATTGGGAATTATAATTTAAAAGATATAAAATTAGAAACAATAAATAACTCAATTTTATATGTTTCACAAAATGAAAATATATTTAATGGAACTTTAAAAGAAAACATTATATTAAATAAGCAAATTAATAATAAGAAGTATGAAGAAATACTTAAGATTTGTAAAGTAGATAAGATTAGAAATAAAAAAACATTTAGAGATAATTTCTTAATTGAAGAAAACGGATTTAATTTAAGTGGTGGTGAAAAACAAAGAATAATTTTAGCTAGAGCTTTATTAAATAATTTTAATTATTTAATTCTTGACGAGTGTTTAAGTGAAATTGATAGCAGTCTGGAAAAAGAAATAATTCAAAATATCTTTGATTATTTTAAGGATAAAACAATAATTTACATAACTCATAAAGAAGAAATTAAAAAGTTATTTAATGAAGTATACGAATGCTAGAAAGGAGGAAAAATGATTCTTACAAAAGATGAACTATTAGATATAAATGGTGGCGCTGTAACTTGGACATTAGCAACTGCAATTGTCTCAGGTATAGTATTTATAATCGGAGTAATTGATGGCTATTTAAGACCTTTAAAATGTAATAAATAGTGGGATATAATAATTTTAGAGGTATTTAGCTATGATTTATACTGGAAGTTATGATAATTGTAAAAGTGGGAGGCTTGTTTCCATATCAGGAGACGGTGGAAAATCGCTTGGATTTGATGGAGAAACATATAAAAAACTAGCTCCTAAACTTTCTTTTTGGAAAGAATGGCATAATAATATAGGAAAGATTTCAGCCATAGAAAATCATTTATTTTATTTAAAATGTTATTATGAATTAGTTTTAAAAAGTTTGAATATAGAACAGGTGTTAAAAGAATTAGAAAGCGCTATTATGCTGTGCTACGAACCACCTGAAGATTTCTGTCATAGACATATTTCAGCTGCGTGGATAGAATTAGAAACTGGTATAGTGGTTCCAGAAATTTTAACAGATACTTTAGGCAATATTACGGAACTTGAAAGACCTTTATGGATAAAAGAGGAATGTAAAAAATTAATATATAAAAAATAATTTACTATAATCATCGTGGTTTAGATGACTATCTAAAATCTTTGTCATGTAATAAATAATTTAATTAAAAACAAAAGAAAGGAGAAAAAATGTATCAAAAAGAAGAACTATTAAATATAGTTGGAGGTGCAATAAGTGGCACTATGATAAATGCTATAGTACGCGCAGTTAATGCAGTATTAGAAGTAGGAAGAAGTCTGGGAACTGCAATAAGAATGATAGCAAGTGGATCTCGTTGCTAGTAAAAAAGAAGGTGAAAGCCTTCTTTTAACTTATAGTTTTATAATATAATTCATTATCTTCTGTATACATTTCAAGTTCACCTAAATCTATTAAATAAGAAATAAATGATTTTACTGTAGTTCCTATTAAATAATATTGTAAAGGGTTCATAGTAATTTCAAATCTAGTAAATATTTCTTTTAGTATCTTTTCATATGTATGAGGGATAATGCATATATTTATTATTTCATTTTTTATTTTTTCTATTGCTTCTTTATTAAGATTTATTATTTTTTCCAAATTATCTAATTCTTCACCATGTGATAATATATATTTTTTATATTTAAAAGTTTTCATATATTCAAGTGTTTCTAAATATTTTTCTACATCAAAAATATAAAATATCTTATGTTTATTAAGCAAGTATTCACTTGCAAGAGCATCTCCTAAAAAACAGATATTATCATCAGTTGCAACCCCTATCATAGAAATGCTATGTCCAGGCAATTCAAGAATTTTAAGACCTTTTGGAACATTTTTACTTGTTATAATCGTTGCAGTACTGCTTTCAGCATATAAATACTTATTTAGAAGCATTTTAAAAGGTTTAGCACCATATAAAGAAGCAGGCTCTAATATAGGAGAGTCTATCATATGTTTTTCTTCTTTTGAAGCAAGAATAGTAACATCATATCTTTCTTCAAAATAATGATTACCACTTATATGATCAGTATGAGAATGAGTATTAATAATATACTTTACATTGAAGTTATTTTTTTTAAAAATAACGTCTATTTCTCTAGCACTTTCTTTATTATTACCACTGTCAATTAAACAGACATCTGTTTCATTTAATTTATAGATTCCTACTTTAGTTATATCATCTATATAATATGTTTTACTTCCTAATTGTTTTAATGTTTTCATAAGTCCCCTTTTTATATTTGGCATATATTAACATACTTCATCAAAAATAGTATATGGAGTTGTTTTTTCTCCATTTCCATCCGTTACTGTTACGCAAGATTT
>CAZVIQ010000040.1:0-7936 GCA_964626795.1 uncultured Muribaculaceae bacterium | reverse complement strand
ACTCCACATAAAAAATTCAAAACTGAAGTATATGTACTTAGCAAAGAAGAAGGTGGAAGACATACTCCATTCTTCAGTAACTATAGACCTCAATTCTATTTCAGAACTACAGACGTTACAGGTGTTGTAACATTACCTGCAGGTGTTGAAATGGTAATGCCAGGTGATAACGTTACTATGGCAGTTGAACTTATTACTCCAGTTGCTATCGAAAACGGAACTAAATTCTCAATTCGTGAAGGTGGAAGAACAGTTGGTGCTGGTGTAGTATCAGAAATTAGTCAATAATAAAATTAGAAGGAATTTTCCTTCTTTTTTTGAAATTATCGATTCTTCAGATTTAGTACTGTTTATATTAGATAATAATAATAAATATTCCGGTCCAAAGTTTTTGGAAAAAAATAGTTAGAAAAAGACAAAGATAATTATGAATAAAGATTGGTATTGTATTTTTCAAATAATTAGAATATTGAATAAAATATTAAAACAAATTATAACTTCGATAAAAACGACAGCTTATGCAACTAGTAATCTCTGGTGGTTCTGACGCTGTCTCATTATATACTACTGCTAGGGAGTTTGTAGTTAGGTACACCGGTTATCTACTCAATAACAAATGTCAATGATAGTAATGGTGTTCGCCCTTCAGTTTCTGTTAAATCTTGTATTACTATAACTGGTGGAAGTGGAACTAGAGCTAGTCCATATACGCTTTCTAATTATATATATTATTTAAATAAAAAAGTATTTCTAAATTTAGAAATACTTTTTAAATTATGTACAGATTATCTGTGCTATCTGTTACAGTGTCTGTATTTGTTTCAAGTTTTGATACTCTTGCTTCTAATTTTCTAACTTGTCTTTCAAGTTTATTTAACCTTGAGTCCATACTATTACTATTGTCAAAAGTATTTTGGTACTGTTCCGGAACAGCATTAGGACTAGCCATAGGTCCATAAGACATATAATTATTATTTAACATATATCCGCTTGGTAGCATATTTTGTGGCATCTGCTGCATTTGTGGCACTTGTTGCATCTGTGGCATATATCCTTGATTCATTCCCATTTGTGGATTCATAAAACCTCCTGCTTGGTAATCAGAATAGAATAAATTTCTATCATTTTTTTTCATATAATTCACCTAATTTATTATATGACTTTTGCCCTTTAGTGGTGTATAATTAAAGTGTTGGTGAAACAATGAGATTAAAACATATAAAAAATGCTGAAAACCTTATATATAATAACAAATCAGTAATTAAGGAGCCTTTTAAAAACAAAGGTAAAATTAAAGATATTTTTGGAAATACTATGAATATTGAAATAGAAATAGGCATGGGTAAGGGAAATTTTCTTATAACTAAGGCAATAGATAATCCTAACATAAACTATATTGGTATTGAAAAATATGCCAGTACTCTTCTAGGTGTAGCAAAAAAGATAGATGATCTTGGTCTTAAGAATATAAAAATAATATGTGCTGACGCTATTAATATAGAAGAAATATTTGATAGAGAAATTGATAAACTTTATCTTAATTTCTCAGATCCGTGGCCTAAAAAAAGACATGAAAAAAGAAGACTTACCAGTGATAAATTCTTGAAAAAGTATGAAAATATATTTAAAAAAAATAAAATAATTGAACTTAAAACAGATAATGATGAGTTTTTTGATTATTCATTAAGTCAGTTTAAAAAGTATGAATATAAAATAATAGAAACAAATAGAAATATTTTTTCTAATTATAAGACAGAATATGAAATAAAATTTAGTAATAAAGGTAAAAATATAAATTATTGTAAAGTAGAAAAGTAGTGTTTTAAAATACTATTAAATTTGCTATAATTGTTTTAAGGAGAGTGATAAAAATAAAAAAAATAATTATACTTTTATTGACACTCTTATGCTTAACAGGATGTGATGTTAAAAATATCAATGATTTATCTGTTGATGAACTGTTAAGTATTGCAATAAATGAAGAAATTGATTTAAACAATATGTATAATAAAGGATATAAATTTTATATACCTAAAGGATATAAGATATATGAAAATAACCTTTATAATCAGATACTTATTTCAAACGGAAATAAATATTATTTAAATATTGATATAGTAAGTTACATAAATGAAGAAACTCCTTATCATAATATAATTGAAGATTCATATTACTATAAATCATTTTCAAATAATGGAAAAGATGGCTTTATAGAAATAATTGAAAATAATAGTTACTTTTTTATAGAAATAATGTATAATTATGCTATAATAGAGACAGCAGTAAAAGAGAATGATATTAACTATGCTGTTATAAATATATTAAATATATTAAATTCTATTAAATATAATAAAACTGTCATATCAAATGAAGTAGGTAAAAGCACATTCTTTCATAAAGAAACGCTTTATGAGATAGAGAAACCTAAGGTACAAATTGATGATAAGAATTTTTTAGATTTTATAGAAGAATATGACAAATATGTAGAACCAAAAAATTCAGTAAAAGATGAAGATAAGATTACCAATTAAAGGAGAGTGTAATAGAAATGGGATTATTTGGTAAAATAAAAAATATATTCTATGATATAGAAGAAGTAGAAGAACCAATTAAAGAAGAAGAAGAAAAAAAGATAGAAGTAAAAGAAGACAAAGAGGTAAAAATAAATCCTATTGTAGAAGAAACTACTGAAAGAGAACTTTTTAAATCTAAAAACACATTTAACTTTCCTATTTTTGACAGCGATGAAGAAGATATCAAACCTGAAGTAAAAACAAGAGTTAAAGAAGAAACAGATATATCTTATGAGCTTCCAAGAAGAGAAATAAGAAGAGAAAATAATTATAATATAAGCGCAAATGTAAATACTAATACTGCTCCAAGAGAAAGAAAAGTATTTACTCCAACTCCGGTTATATCTCCAGTATATGGAATTCTTGATAAAAATTATAAAAAAGAAGAAGTTGCACCCAGAAAAGATGTTTATCAAATAAAAGAATCCGAAAAAAACTATGATTATGTTAGAAGAAAAGCATATGGTACTTTAGAAGATGAACTTGAAAATACTTTGACACATCTTAGTGATAAAGATGATTCTATACTTGATCTTACTGAAGATTTAAGTGAAACTATTCAAAAAATAGAAGAGTCAAGTAGAAATATCGAAGACCTTCTTACTGAAATTGACACGAACAAAGTAACAGTTGGAGAATTAGAAGAAGGAATTAAAGACAGAATAGAAAAAGAAGAAGTAGATATTAAGATAGATAATACACTGGAACATGATTTATTTAATTTGATAGATTCAATGTACGAGGATAAGGAGGATTAAAATGGAGATTTTAAGTCAGGCATTACCTATAGTAATATATATCTTGCTTATAGTATTATTAGTAATATTAATAACATTTGGTATTAAACTATTAATGACAGTTTCAAAACTCGAAAAAACAGTTAACGAATTCACTACTAAACTTGAATCATTTAATAGTTTGTTTACAGTAGCAGATTTTATTGCTGATAAAATCGCTAGATTAGGTGATTTAGCATTAGATTTTATAAGTGATAAAGTGAGAAAAGTAACTAAAAAAAGAAAAGGAGATGAAGAAGATGAGTAAAAAATCAGGAAATATGAAGTTATTTACAGGAATATTATTGGGAGCAGGTTTAGGTTTAATGTTTGCTCCACATGATGGAAGTAAAACAAGAAAAATCTTAAAAGAAAAGCTTGATGAATTTTCATTAAAATTAAAAGATGTTGATGTAAAAGAAGTCCAAAATGAACTTAGTGATAAAATTATGATGCTAAAGCAAGAACTTAGTGAACTTGATAAAGAAAAAGCCATGGCACTTACTGAAGAAGGTTTAAAAAAACTTCAGAAAAAAGGTGAGGAACTTTACAGCTATGCTAAAGAAAAAGGAACACCTCTTTTAGAGAAGGCTGCTTTAGAAGTAAAAGATCAGATTTATAAATATGCAAAAGTAGTAGTAAGTAATTATGAAGAAAAGCCAAAGGCTAAAAACACTAAAACTACTAAAAAAAGTGAATAGAACTATGAAAAATAATAAGTAGTTTTAATTAATTAAATATAGAGAGTTAATGTTTGGTGAAAATTAACAAACTAATTAAAATGAATTACATATTTAGAGTTTTAAAAGGTAACGCTTTATAGTTTAAAGAGCATAATAACTTTATGAATTAAGGTGGTACCGTGCAGACAAGCACCCTTAAATTATAAGGTTTTTTGTTTAATTTAGAAGGAGTAACACATGACTTTATTTGAAGATTTAAAATGGAGAGGACTTGTTGATAATATTACAAATGATAATCTTATTGATAAGCTTAATAATGAAAAACTTACGTTTTATATTGGAGTTGATCCTACAGGAGATTCACTTCATATAGGACATTATTCCAGTGTTATAGCGATGGCTATGAGGCTTAAAAACGCAGGGCATAATCCTATTATACTTATAGGAGGCGCAACTGGACTTATAGGAGATCCTAAACCCAATGCAGAAAGAAAAATGATTTCAAAAGAATCTGCTGAATATAATATTAAAAGTATTAAAAATCAAATAGATAAACTGTTTGATGGAGATATTAAAATGGTTAATAATGCTGACTGGCTTACAAATATAAATGCTATAGATTATTTAAGGGATTATGGAAAATATTTTAATATTAATTATATGCTATCAAAAGATACAGTAAAAAGAAGACTTGATATAGGAATAACATATACAGAATTTTCCTATATGATTCTTCAATCTATGGACTTTTTAAAACTATATGAAGAAGAAAAATGTACTATGCAGATAGGTGGTCAAGATCAATGGGGTAATATTACAAGTGGACTTGAACTAATTAGAAAGTTTCACGGTGATGTTCCTTGTTACGGATTAACAATGCCTCTTATAACAAGATCTGATGGAAGCAAATTCGGTAAAAGTGAATCTGGTGAATCTTTATGGATTGATATTAATAAAACCAGTAGTTATGAAATGTATCAGTTCTTCGTTAATAGTGAAGATGACAAAGTAATAGAATACTTGAAAAAACTTACTTTTATGCCTAGAGAAGAAATTGTAAAATTGGATCTTCTTTTAAAAGATGAACCAGAGAAAAGAATACCTCATAAAGCGCTTGCATACGAAGTTGTAAAGATAATACATGGAGAGGAAGAAGCTTTAAAGGCTAAAGAAACCAGTGAAAAAGTATTCTCTGGTGAAATTACTGAGAATATGCCTACATTTGATTTAAGCGATAAAGATATTAATATAATGGATTTACTGGTAATTATAAATTTTGCACCGTCAAAAAGTGAAGCTAGAAGATTAATTGAAGGTGGAGGAATAAAAGTTAATAATGAAAAAGTTGATAATGTAAATTTATTAATTAAGGATTTAGAAATCAATGATAAACATTTTATACTTCAAAAAGGTAAAAAGAATATAATAAAAATAGAAATAGAATAATTATAAGACATCATTAAAGTGATGTTTTTATATTCTTTCTAAAAAATAATTCATGTGTTATACTTAGAATATGAAAGAGTGATAATTATGAAAAAAGCTATTTTAATTGATGGAAATAATCTAGTATTTAGAAGCTACTATGCAACTGCATATACGGGAAGTCTTATGAAAAATTCCAAAGGATTTCCTACAAATGCATTATACGGTTTTGTAAATATGATAAATAAAATATTAAATGAAGAAAAACCAGAATATATTATGGTTGCATTTGATATTGGTAAAAATTTTAGACATGATCTTTATAAAAATTATAAAGAAGGTAGAATCGAAACACCTAAAGAACTTTTAGAACAGTTTCCTGTATCCAAAAAAATTCTTACTGCAATGGGAATTAAATACGTTGAAGTAGAAAACTATGAAGCAGATGATATAATTGGAACTTTCGCAAGAATGGCTGATGAAGACGGTAATTTTGATGCTACTATAGTGAGTAGTGACAGAGATTTACTACAGTTAATATCTTCAGACGTAGATGTTAAACTTTTAAAACAAAAAGATTATATAAGACTCAATGAACAAAGTTTTTTTGAAGAATATGGTATAAAACCAATTCAAATAATTGATTTAAAAGCACTTGAAGGTGATAAAAGTGATAATATTCCAGGGGTTAAAGGAATAGGTGAAAAAGGAGCTATAAAGCTTATTCAGGAGTTTGGAACTATAGAAAATATATATGGAAATATTGATCAAATTACTGGAGCAACTCAAAAAAAATTAATAGAAGATAAAGAAAATGCATTCTTTTCTAAGAATCTAGCAACTATTTTTAAAAATGTTCCTATTAACCTTACTTTTGAAGATATAATAAAAGTAAGTGAAAATACAGAAGAACTAAATAAAATGTATGAAGAACTTGAATTTTATTCATTTCTTAAAAATAGAAATATAAGTGAAGAAAGACAAAAACTTGATATATTAAATGTAGTTCCAGAAAATATAAATGATTATGCTTTTTATCTTGAACTTGATGGAACCAATTATCATATCGCTAATATTATTGGTCTTGGAATTTATGATGGAAAAAGCGCTTATTACTTAGATGAAAAAAGTATTAAAGAAAATTCTCGTATTTTTGAAAACACTAATTTTACTTATGATGTAAAAAAGGCAAGAGTAACTTTAAATAAAATAAATATATCACTTAAAAATAGTACTTTTGATACTATGATAGCGGCTTATCTTTTAAATTATAATGTAAAAGATGATATTGCTTATTTATCAAACTCTTTAGGATATAATTTACCTTTTTATGAATCAATAGTAGGTAAGAAAAAAACTTTAACTGATGAAGAGGTAAAAGAAGTTATTTGTCATAAAGCTAAGTTTATATATGAAACAAGAGAAAAATACACAGAAGAGCTTAAAAAAGAAGAATTGCTTGAATTATTTAATACAATTGAAATGCCTCTTATTGAAGTATTGTCTTCTATGGAAATAGAGGGAGTTAAAGTTGATAAAACTATACTTGATTCAATAAAAGAAGAAACTTTAATTAAGATTAACAATATCTCTAATCAGATATATAATTATGCAGGTGAAAGTTTTAATATAAGTTCTCCAAAACAGCTTGCTGAGATACTTTTTGAAAAACTTGCTTTACCGACACATCAGAAAAAAAGTGGCAAAAACGGATATAGTACAAGCCATGATATTATTTCTAAACTGCGTGGTGTACATCCGATTATTGAAAGCATACTAGAATTTAGAAACTTAAATAAACTTTATACAACTTATCTTGATCCTTTAAAAGAATATGTGCTTGAAGATGGCAAAATTCATACAATATATAAGCAGACTATTGCAAGAACTGGTAGACTTAGTTCTATTGAACCAAACCTTCAGAATATTCCTATTAGAAGTGATGAGGGAAGGAAAATAAGAAAGGCATTTATATCATCAAAAGATATAATGCTAGATGCCGATTATTCTCAAATTGAACTGAGAGTACTTGCACATGTAAGCGAATGCAAAGAACTTATTGATGCTTTTATTCAAGGTGAAGACATACATACAAAAGTTGCAGCTGATATACATGGAGTACCTATAGAACAGGTAAGTAAAAATATGAGAAGTACTGCCAAAGCTGTTATATTTGGCATAGTATATGGTATCAGCGGTTTTGGTCTTAGTGAGAATTTGGATTTACCATATAATGAAGCAAAAAGATTTATAGATAAATATTTAACTCTTTATCCTGGTGTTAAAATCTATATGGATAATATAGTTTTAGAAGCTAAAAGTAGAGGATATGTAAGAACTTTAATGAATAGAAAGAGAACTATTGAAGAACTTAATAATCCTAGTTATATAATTAGACAACAAGGAGAAAGAATTGCTTTAAATACACCAATTCAAGGCACTAGTGCAGATATAATAAAAAAAGCTATGATAGATGTAT
>CAZVIQ010000039.1:0-8472 GCA_964626795.1 uncultured Muribaculaceae bacterium | reverse complement strand
ATTTTTAAATTATATGATTAAATGAATTTTAATATGTACTTTGTAAATATCTGATATAATATAAATATAATTTTAGTGAGGTGTTTATGGAAATAATTAATTATCTTCCTATGTATGAAGAAGAAGTAAAAAATTTATTGGTTGAACTACAGGAATATATAGCAAAAATAGATAGAGAAAAATACAATATAATGACTGATTCTTTTAGAGAAGAAAGTTTTAAGAAAACAATTAAGGAAATTCAAGAAAATGGCGGAAAAATGCTTCTTGCAAAAGATAATGATAAAATTATGGGATTTATTGCAGGAATAATTATGCCTGCTGAAGATACTTGGGATTTTAAAGCCCCAAAAGGTGGAAAAGTTACAGAGTTAATAGTTTCCAAAAACGCAAGAAGTAAAGGAGTAGGACAAAGTCTTTTATATGCTATGGAAGAATATTTTAGAAATGAAGGATGTAAAAGAATTTTGCTTGAAGTTTTTGAATATAACGATTTAGCAAAGAATTTCTATAATAAAAACAATTATTTTATCAGAGTAAAAGATATGATGAAAAAAATTTAGCAGATTTTAAATATTTGTAATTTGCATATTAATTTTAAACCTGATATTATTTTAAAATGTTAAATGAAAAAACAAGACAAGCAGAAGAGCTTCTAAACAATATAAATGGTTTTAGTCTTGATATAAACCAGAGAAATGCAATTTACAGTAATGAAGATAATACTTTAATTATAGCTGGAGCTGGAACTGGAAAAACTTTAACTTTAGTTGGTAAAATAAGATATTTAATTGAAATAGAAAATATAAAAGAAGAAGAAATATTATGTATTTCCTTTACAAATGATTCCACTAATAGTTTAAAGAATAAAATAAAAGAAAATTATAATTATAATGTTGAAGTTTTAACTTTTCACAAACTTGCTATTAAAATTTTAAAAGACAATAATTTTAATTATCAAATAATAGATGATAACTATTTAAATTATATTATTGAAGAATTTTTTTATGGATATATTCTAAATAATGAAATCCTTACAAAAGAAATATTTAATTTGCTTAATATTAGATCTCATTCAAAAAATTATTTAAAAGTGTTAGAAAAAAACAAAAATAAGTTTAATGATTTGAAAAAATTAATAGAGACTTTTATTAACTTTTATAAAGGCAGATTTGTAACTAATATTAAATTCAAAGAATTCTTTTATATTAATAAGAATAATAACTATTATATAAGAAAAAATAATTATTCATTTTTAATTATTGCTTATTCTATTTATAATATTTATGAAGCAGAGTTATATAGTCAGAGAAAAATTGATTTTAATGATATGATAAATTTAGCTACAAATACTGTTAAACAAAATGGAGTCAAAAATAATTATAAATATATTTTAATCGATGAATATCAGGATACTTCTTTTATAAGATATGAACTTATTAAATCAATAAAAGAAGTATTAAATTCAAAATTAGTATGTGTAGGAGATGATTTTCAATCGATTTATAGATTTGCTGGTTGTGATCTTGACATATTCGTAAATTTTGAAAAGTATTATGGATCGGTAAATGTTATTAAACTTGAAAAAACTTATAGGAATTGTCAAGAGTTACTAAATATTGCAGAGAAATTTATAACAAGTAATCCTATACAAATAAAAAAAGTTTTAATATCATCAAAAAGCATTGGCAAACCAATTGTAATTATATATTCTAAAAATTTCAAAGAGATATTTAAAAAACTTATTTTAAATATACATAACGAAACAAATAAACCAATATTAATAATAGGAAGAAATAATTTTGATATAGATTATTATATAGATAATACTTTTAATCTAGAGAAAGATGGAAAACTTATTTATAGTTTAAATCCAGATATTAAAATGCGTTATTTAACTGCGCATAAATCAAAGGGTTTAGAAGAAGAAAATGTAATATTAATAAATTGTATTGATGATACTTATGGCTTTCCAAATAAATTAAGGAATGAAAACATACTTGATTTTGTTGTTAATACTAAAGATAGTTTTAAATATGAAGAGGAAAGAAGATTATTTTATGTTTCAATTACTAGAACTAAAAATAGAGTATATATAATTACTGATAAAAGAAAAAAATCAATATTTTTAAAGGAACTCATATGGACGAATAGAAAGAGCATTGAAATTATAAAAAATAACAATACGTTATTTAAAAGTACATGATATAATAATGTATATTGCAAGTAGGTGATTTTGTGGTCTTAGTTAAAACAAATAAAAATGGTTTGATAAAAGAAAAAATTCCTTATATATTTATATGGATAATGTATTACGCCTGGGTAATAGTTTTTACTACTTGGTGGACATCTTCTCCAGTAACAGATAAACTTATGGGACCTGATTCTAGAGTTATGTTGCATTCATTAAATTTACTATCATCAGCATTTTTTATATGTATAATAAAACCAAAATGGTATAAAAACGCATCGTATATAGGTGCATGTTTAGTCTTATTATTCTCTGTTTTATCAATGATTGATATTAATAATTCTTTTCATATTTTTTCTATAATAGTTTTATCTATTTCTCTAGGTATTGTAAATATAAGTATACTTATCCCAATGATATATATATTAAATAATACTGAGAAATTGATATCTATAATTGGAGCAAATCTTTTAATATCTTTTTTAGTACTTTTGCAAGAATTAAAAATATTAACTATTAATAACGGATTAATTTTTTCATTTGTGATGCTATTAATATCTTTGTTTCCAATTCTGTTTTTTAAAAAAGATGATTTAAAAAAAGAAAACATTGATTTAAATTTTAATAAAAATAAGATAAATAAAATAATGCTGCTTACAATAATATTAAACTGTGTGTATGCAATACTATGTAAAGGAATAGGAAGAGCTTTTGTAATAATGGCAATTGAAAATATATCAATAAATTTATATCCTATATATTATGTTGGAGCAATTTTAGGTTGCTTGATAAGTTATATAGTTTATAAAACTAATAAAACAAGTACTAGCACATATGTATCTTGGAATTTAATTTTTGGTTTATTTGCAACTTCAATGTTTATATATTCCGTTGCAAACTATATAATATTAAATGAAGTTTTTAGTTTCTTGATGGGAATAGTATCTTCTATGGGAATGATAAATATGTATTATACCTTAGGCATAATAGGTAAAAAATATTCAAGCCATTTATATGTGAAAATATCAATAATATTTATAGGATTATTAGGAGGAATTTCAGGAACTATATTTGGCAATAGTATTAGTCATATAAATAAATTAGAAACAAGTATTACCTTATCAATAATTAGTGTTTTAATAATAATAATATTTTTAGTTATTTCTCCTTCAATTTCAAAGATATATTATAATGATGAAATAGATGCTAAAGAGCGGAAAAATAATATAATTAGAAACAGTGCTAAAAAGTATAAATTATCATCTAGAGAGGAAGAACTTTGTAAGATTTTAATAGAAGGCTACACTTTAAGACAAGCTTCAGCAATGATGGGTATAAGATATTATACGGCAAATAGCTATTGTAAAAATATATATAAAAAATTAAATATTAACAGTAAAATAGAACTTATTAATAAATTTAAACAATAAATCCCTAGTTGTAGGGAGAAATAAATATACATTCACTAAAATTAGGGGATGTATATTTTTTTTGAAATCTAATATATTGAAATCACACAGGAGGTGTGTTAGTATGCTTGAACTTTTTAAAAACAAAAAGAAAACTAGAAATGAAATATTTAATACTTTAACTGCAAAAGAGTTTGAAGTTTTTAATTTTTTAATTGAAGTTTACACCATGAAAGAGACAAGCAAACTATTAAATGTGAAATATTCTACTATTAATTCGCACACTAAATCAATTTACAAGAAATTAGGTGTAAATTCTAGAAGCCAATTAATAATAAGATTTCACAAAAATATAAAAGATAAGGAGGTAAAGATATGAAAAAAGTATTTTTAATGTTAATGATATGCTTTTTTATTGTGGGTTGCGGTCAAAGTAATAATATTGATAATTATAATGAAAATAAAAATATAAATGAAAAAACTAAAGTAAAAACTATTGCTGATTCTTATGAGAAATATTCAACTTTAAAATCAGAAGCATATGATATGCTAAATGATGCTTTGGAAGAAAATGAAAATTTTAATTTTACTTTATCAATGGGATTACTTGGTTTTGCTACAGTTGATTTAACTTTAATTCCAATAACTTTTTGTGGCTTGGAAGATGAAGCAGCTCTAGCGGGATTAAAATTTCTATATTCAAATATAGATTATAAATATTCTAAAGATGGTTGTAAAATTTCGTTTACTACAGATGAAGAAACTATATCATATGATACAGTTTTTGATAAGAAATCTGATTCAGTTAGAACAAAAATGTATTCGAATGGAAAGTTAACGGTAATAAGTGAATATATTAAACTAGGATCAGGATATGCAACACAGTTTTATTCTAAAGACAATGATGAAATATTTGTTTATAAATCAATATTTGATAAAGATAAAATTATTGTAGGTAAAGTAACAAATACAGAAGAACCCGAATCAATATATAAAAATTCTAAAATTGTTTCTGAAAACTGGACAAAAAGCGAAGAACTTTGGTCAAAATATGAGAATGGAAAAGTAACTTCAATTTATGATGGAGAAGTTATTGAAGGAGAATTATAATGAGTAAAAAAATTAATGATTACAAAGAAAAAGCATCTAAGACATTTGAAAAAGTAATGGATACTGAAGACAAAAGTTCTTCATATAGCAAAAAAGAAATATCTAATGGGAAAGGAATGTCAATGCTATCTTATGTGATTCCATTGATACCTTATTTTTTAGAAAAAGAAAATAAATTTGTAAGATATCATGCAAAACAAGGTATGGACTTATTATTAGTAGCAATTTTGTATTCAATAGTTTATAATATTTTAACTTCTGTAATAAGAGTTAATGGGTCTTGTGGATCGCTTTTTGGGTATAATCTTGGCAATTATTGTAGAATTACACCTTGGTGGGTAACATATCCACTTGGAATAATAGGTTTATGTATATCTATTATAGCAATAATGGGAATAATTAATGCTTCTAAAGGAAAAGCGAAAGATCTTCCATTAATAAATAAACTTAAAATATTTAATAAATAAACTTATCTTAAAATAATGCTTTAAAATATGCATTATTTTTATTTGATGTAAAGTGGTTTTTGTTTTATTTACTTTTAAATAAAATAATACGATAATATAAATAATAGGAGTAAATGTATGAACTTTGAAAAAGCAAAAGAAGAGCTGATAAAATACATAAAAACTTTTGATTTAAAAAATGTAAAAGTTAAACTCAAATTTGAACATACTTTTGGAGTAGTTGAAATTAGTGAAAAAATATCTAGAAGTCTAAACTTAGATGATGAAAATATAGAACTTGGGAAAATTATTGCTTTACTTCATGATATAGGGAGATTTGAACAAATAAAACAATTTGATAGTTTTTCAGATCGTAATACTATCGATCATTCAATACTTGGAGTTCAAATTTTATTCAAAGATAATATGATAAGAAAATTTATAAAGACTGATAAGTACGATAATATAATTAAAACCGCAATATTAAATCACAATAAATATGAAATAGAAGAAGGCTTGTCCGAAAACGAGTTAATTCATAGTAAATTAATAAGAGATGCGGATAAGATGGATATATTTAGAATTAGAATTAATAAAGAATATAAAACAATTTTTAATACACAATTAGATGAAATAGAGAATTCATTGATTAGTTATGAAGTATATAAAGACTTACTAGATAATAAATCTATTTTAATTTCTAAAACTCATACATATATAGATAAAATACTAATAATTATAGGATTTATATTTGATTTTAATTTTCCTTATGGACTAAAATATATTAAAGAAAATAATCTTATTAATAAATTATTAGATAAAAACAACTATAAAAATAAAGATACGATAAAAAAAATAAATGTTATAAAAGAACATTTACACACTTATTTAGAAAATACTATTTAACGTTTTTGTTTTTTTCTATACCTCATGGCAGGACCAAAATTTCCATATTCATTTAAAACTTTTTCCTTATAATTATTATATTCCTCTAAACCATCTGAATAAGGTGTAACCGAAAACATTAATAAAATTTGATCACCCCTAGTAACATAATTTCCTGATTTAATAACTAAATATTCAGTTGAACATTTGCTACTTTCAATTTTTTCGTCTATTGTTTTAAAGACATCAAAAATATTACTTTTTAAATATCTTTTAGTACCATATGGAGATCTTTTTGTTATATATAATCTATATACTTGATAAGGATCATAATCTTTTGTTTGCACTTGTGTTGTATCATTAATAGAATATCTACAACATTTTGCTTCAATATCATCTTCATCTTTATGACCTATTAATTCTAAAGATACAATTTCATACCGACCATTTGTTGTCTCGTCACTTAATTCTGCTAGAATAACTTGGCCCATTACTAAGTTTTTTAATTCTTTAATATCAAGTTTCATTCGGAAATCAAGATTATCTTCAGTATTAAATGGAACAACACATTTAGATCCATTACGATATGTTATTTCACAAAGCATATGCTTATTTTTTCTATTTAAGATCTTAATGACTTCCGCTCGTTCTTTACTTTCATCACCAATAATATTAATTACTACTATGTCTCCCTCTAATGCAGTATTTAATTGATTCTTTTTTATGTCAAACTTTCTGTCATTATTTGTCGCTGCAAAATAGGTGTCATTTTCCTCCCTCGCACAGATTTGCGCGACTTGGTAATTTTTCGGAAATGACAAATATTTATCATTTTCGTCTAAATAAACTATACCTCGAAGTTCTAATTTTTTTAATATCTGTTTTAATATTAAATTGTGACTTTTACCCACCTTTATTTCTTTTCTTATTCCTCTTAAAGTTAATTTTACATTTTTTTCACTAAAAAGTGCTACCAATAATTCTTCCATACTACTAAAACTACCGCCCTTACAATATAAATATAGCACTGGAATGATAAGTTGTAAATAGAAAAAGTTATTTTTAAAAAATAAATTAAAAACATTAAAATAATGTTGCATAAAATATAATTAAATGATATATTATTAGTAATCGTTACTATTAGAGGAGAGCTATGAGAAATACTAAACAAAGAAAGATAATTTTAAATATCGTCAAAAATACTTTTTGTCATCCAACAGCTGAAGAAGTGTATAAAGAAGCTAGAAAAGTACTGCCAGATATAAGTTTAGGAACGGTTTATAGAAATTTAAATTTACTTGTAAATTTAAATGAAATAAAAAGAATTAAAACTTCTGATGGTACTGATAGATTTGATAAATTAGATAATAAACATATCCACTTTATTTGTGGTGAATGTGGCAAAATTTATGATATTTTCGAATATGAATTTAATGAAAACATTATATCTTTAAAGAATTTTGAAATTAGAAGTTATGATATAGTACTCTCCGGAATTTGTGATGATTGTAAGAAAGGAAGATAATTATGGACTTAAAAGGAACAAAAACAGAAAAAAATTTAATGGAGGCTTTTGCTGGAGAAAGCATGGCTAGAAATAAATATACTTATTTCGCGTCAAAAGCAAAAAAAGATGGATATGAACAAATAGCTTCGTTTTTTGAAGAAACTGCAAATAACGAAAAAGAGCATGCAAAAATTTGGTTTAAGTATTTAGAAGGTGGAGCAATAAAATCTACAGTTGAAAATTTAAATGTCGCTGCAAATGGAGAAAACTATGAATGGACTGATATGTATGATAGAATGGCAAAAGATGCAGAAGCAGAAGGATTTAATGAAATTGCAGAAAAACTTAGAAAAATAGGTGAAATTGAAAAAGAACATGAAGAAAGATATAAAAAATTATTAGAAAATATAGAAAATAGTTTAGTATTTTCTTCAGATAATGATGCAATTTGGATTTGCAGAAACTGTGGACATATAGTAATAGGTAAAAATGCACCTGATCTTTGTCCGGTTTGTGATCATCCTCAATCATATTTTGAGAGAAAATCAAATAATTATTAATAGGAGGAAAAGATATGAATAAATGGAAATGTGAATTATGTGGTTACATTTATGATGAAGAAGTTGAAGGTACAAAATTTGAAGATTTACCTGAAGACTGGTTATGCCCAATGTGTGGCGCACCTAAATCTGATTTTGTAAAAGTAGAAGAATAAATATAATTAGATGATATTAAAAAACTGTTAACATAACATTTAACAGTTTTTTTGTTATTTTAATTTCATAACTTTCCTTCTTTATAACAAAAAATTCAACTCATTATAAGTTGAATCTTATCTTTAAGTCGAAAAGTTCGACATTTTTACTTAATGGAGCAGTTTGCAAGGACATTTACAAACATTTATCTCTTTAAAGTAAGTTGTTT
>CAZVIQ010000038.1:0-8554 GCA_964626795.1 uncultured Muribaculaceae bacterium | reverse complement strand
CTGCTTATTTTCGTAATATTATTTATGATGTTTTTATCAAATATAACTTTTACAAATATAATTTTCTGTATAGGCGGCGCCTATGCAATGTTTAAGATTGCATATTCAAATTTAAAAACTTATCATAAAAAAAATCTGCATGAAATAAATATGCTGCTTCCATATTATTTAAAAAGTCTTGAAATCTTAATACAGCATTATACTGTACCAGTAGCGATTACTAAAAGTGTAGATGATGCTCCTGAGATTTTTAAGGAAGGTCTTAAAGATATGATATCAAGCATAGATGCCGGAGATTCCAGTATTGATCCATATATGGAATTTGCTAAAAGATATCCTGTAAGAGATTCAATGAGAATGATGAGACTATTATATAGGCTTGGACTTGGTAATCAGGATAGAAAGCAGGATCAGCTAATAGTGTTTGCAAGAACTATTTCGAATCTTCAAGCTAAGTCAAGAGAAACAAAATATAAGGAAAGACTTGAAAGAATGGAAAAGAAAACAATGGTTATGTTATCCACTACAGGACTTGGAGTAATGATTATATTACTGTTATCTCTTTTACAGATGTTTGGCTATTAAATTTGATAATTATTGATAAATTTCTAAAATATATGTATAATAAAAATATAAACTAAGGAGGAGTTATAAATGAAAGAAGCAACTGGTGAATTAAATATGACTGTTATTACGGTTATTGCTATAGCTGCAGTAGCTGCATTATTCTATGCATTTGTTTGGCCAATGATTCAAATAAGTATTGCAACTAATACATGTAAAGTGTTTGGTGAGGATTATAAGGCATATCCCAAAGAAACAGGTGTAGGAGGAACAAAAGCAAATACTTACGAATGCTGTAGAGGCACTGGAACCAATGATTGTGTAGAAATGCCAACTACAAGCAAGTAATAGGTGATGATATAACATGAGAGAGTCTATAGGTGGTGGTTGGATTATGTCTATTGTAGTACTATTTGTAGTACTCTTTTCTAGTTACCTGGCAATTTCTATAAATTATTCAAAAGCTTTTAAAGTTAAAAACTTTATATTAAGCACTATTGAAAGAAGAGAAGGATATACTAAGTCTTTAACTGATACAGGTCTTGACACTGATGTAGTAAATAACAGTGAAACAGGGACTGAAAGTGCACAGTCTGAAATAAATTCATATCTTAAGGACTTTGGATATTATACAAATGTTATAAAATCAGGATATTGTGAAAAAAATGGATATGGAAAAACAATGTCTGGAGGATATTGTGTTAAACGTGTATGTAATGAAGCGGGGACTGGAACCAGTAATTATTATAAAGTTACAACTTTTATGAGAATAGAGTTTCCACTTATTACTTTTGCTCTTGATATACCTATAAGTGGTGAAACAAAACTAATATATTACGATTCAAGTGATATTGATTGTGACAGTGGAAGGGGAATATAATATGAATGTAATTATTGCAAATAAATATAAAGATATTTTATCTAATTTACAGATAGAAGTAATAAAATCACTTGATGGTGAATATGAAGCAAGAGAAATTATAGATACATTTTCTAATTTTTACTTTGAAAGAATGATACTTGATATTACAGCGATTAAAGATTATAAAAATGCAAATAATCTTCAAAAGATATCTATTGCACTTGATATGAATAAAGTTATTTTACTTTTGGATGATGATCCTGAGTTTGAATCAAATATATTTTTATCAAAAATTATTTCAATGGGTATTTATAACTTTACTAGAAATCTTGAAGGTGTTAAATATCTTTTAGAACATCCTCATCAATATAAGGATGTAGCTCATCTACACAATATAAGTGAGATGGTCGGGGAAGAAGATGAAGGAAATGTCGGTAGAGCAAAAGTTCTGGGAATAAAGAATCTTACAGAACATGCTGGTGCGACATCACTTACCTGGATGATGAAAAAATGTCTTGAAAACAACTATTCTGTAGTAGCCATGGAAGTAGATAGAAAAGATTTTATATTTTTAAATGATACAGACTTAATAAGTACTACTTCAGAAAATTTTCCTAAAGAACTTATGAAAAACAGTTCAAAAGATATAATTTTAGTAGATTTAAATGATTACAATGATTTAAGTTTATGTAAAGATGTTATATATCTTATTGAGCCAGGTACTCTTAATTTAAACAGACTGCTTAGAAGAAACCGAAGAGTATTTGAAAGATATCAGGATAAAAAAATAGTGTTAAATAGGAGTTTATTAACGGGCGAAGATTTATTAAACTTTGAATATGAATCAAAAACTAAAATGTTTCATAATATACCTCCTATTGATGAAAGAAATGAAGACTTCTATGAAGTAAACAGAATGCTTTCTAAACTGGGATTTGGTAAACAATATTCTGGTTCTGATGAAGATTCAACACCTCCAGAAACTGAAGGTGGAATAGTAGGAAAAATAACAGGTATGTTTGGATTTTAAAAACATACTTTTTTATTTGTATAATTTTAGTTTTTTGAATTAGTTGAAATTTTGCTTTTTAAATAAATTGTGTTATAATATTTAAGCAAAGTTTTTATGGAGGTAGATATGAAAATAATATTTTTAACTGATGTAAAAGGACAGGGCAAAAAGGATGAAATTAAGGAAGTAAAAGATGGTTATGCTAAATTTCTAATTTCTAACAAAAGTGCTGTACCTTATACTGATAAAAGCTTTAAAATACTAAAAGATGATCTTTCTAAAAGAGAAACTGATGAAAATAATAAGATAAAGGAAGCAGAAGAATTAAAAGTAAAACTTTTAAAACTTAATCTTGAAATAACAGTAAAGACTGGAAAAGAAGATAAAGTGTTTGGAAGTGTTTCTTCTAGTAAAATCAGTGAACTTTTAAAAGAAAATAATTTTAATATTGATAAGAAAAATATAAAATTAACCGAAGATATAAATACTTTGGGCACTCATATAGTAAAGGTATTATTACATAAAAAAGTAACTTGTGAGTTACCTATAATAATTAAAAAAGAGAGGTAGTTATGGCTGTATCAAAAGAGCCTCAAAATATAGAAATAGAAATTGCTGTACTTGGATGCGCTTTTCTTTCGCAGAGTGCACTTGATAAAGTATGTGAAGAAGTAAATCCAGAAATGTTTTATAGTGTTTCAAATCGAAAAGTTTTTGAAACTATAAAAGATTTGGTTTCTAAAAATATTCCTATAGATTCTAACACTGTAATAGATGCGCTTGACAAGAAGAGTGAACTTTCCAATATAGGTGGTATAGAATATATTACTGAAATAATAGACAGCGTAGCGACAACTTCAAATTTAAATCAGTATATTAAAATCTTGTTTGAAAAAATGATTCTGAGGACTTTAATTAGTAAATCAACAAATATAATTACAGATTGTTATGAACAGAAGGATGAAGTTGACGAAATAGTTGAAAACGCAGAAAGAAATATATTAAGTATCAACACAGATAAAATAGGTAAAGATATGAAATCAATTCAGGATGTTTTACCTGTAGTACAGGATGAGGTTGAAGAACTTGCTAAAAATAAAAGTGGTGTTACTGGAGTTGCAAGTGGTTTTTATGACTTAGATAAACTTACAAGAGGTTTTCATAAAAATCAGGTTATTATAATAGCCGGACGTCCAGGAGCAGGAAAAAGTGCATTTGCTTTAAATATAGCATGTAATGTAGCACTTCAAAATAAACAAACCGTAGCATTCTTCTCACTTGAAATGGGTGCAGAAGAAATAGTTAAAAGAATGTTTGCTTCAGTTGGACAAATTGAAGGAGATCTTCTTAAAACCGGTAAACTAAACCACAATGACTGGAAAAAGTTTAATGAAGCAGAAAGTGAACTTGCTGATGCTAAAATTTATATAGATGATTCAGCAGGAGTATCAGTTGGTGAAATAAGAAGAAAATGTAGAAGGCTTAAAAATAGTGATGCGGGTCTTAATTTAATAATTATTGACTACTTGCAACTTTTAACAGCCTCAAATAAATATGCTGGGAATAGAGTGCAGGAAGTTAGTGAAATATCAAGAGATATTAAAAAACTTGCGATGGAACTTGAAATTCCGGTTATTGCCTTGGCACAGCTTTCACGTAGCAGTGAACAAAGAAAAGGCGATGACAGAAAACCAAAACTTTCAGATTTAAGAGAGTCGGGTTCTATTGAGCAAGATGCAGATATGGTAATGTTCTTATACAGTGCAGATTACTATGACAATATAAACGCAAACAATTCTGAAATTGAAATATTACTTGCAAAACATAGGAATGGAGCGACAGGTTCGTTTACATTAATGTTTGAAAAAAATATGAGTAGTTTTAAAAACTATATAAAAGGTGAGGAAAAAAACAATGAATAAGAGAAGTATATACTACGGTATATTATTTAGTCTTTTTATGAGTTCATTAATATTCTTTATGGGTTATACCTATGATAGACTTAAAAACACACCTAAAGAACTATACCAAGTTTATTTAGATGGAAAAGTTGTCGGAATCATTAATAATGATAACGAGCTTTATGATTTAATTGATAAAGAGCAAGAAGCACTGAAAACAGATTTTAAGGTTGATAAAATATATCCTCCTAACAGTCTGGAAGTATCTAAAATAGTGACTTATAAGGATGAAACGGTTCCTGTTAAAGATATTTATGAAAAAATAAAAAATGTTGAACCTTTTACAGTTAAAGGTTATGAAGTTATAATAGAAAAAGAAGCAGAACAAACATCAGAAGAAACTGAAACAGAAAAAGAAACTTTAGTAATTAACATATTAGATAAGGAAATTTTTAATACTGCAATTAACTCTGTAGTAAGGGTCTTTGTTGATGAAAATACATATCAGGCTTATTTAAATGGTACTCAGGAGACAGAATTTGAAGAAGGAACTATTTTAGAAAAAGTAAGCATTGAAGAAAAAATTAAAATAAGAGAGAAATATATTTCTACAGAAGAAAAACTTTATACAAATGTGGAAGACTTAAGCAGATATATTCTTTTTGGAGCTGAAGAAACTGGAGAAACTTATACAATAAAATCTGGAGATACTATAAAATCAGTTGCTATGAGCAATAGATTAAATATTGCAGAGCTTTTAATTGTTAATCCGGATATAAAAGGAGAAAGTACCTTGTTATTTCCAGGACAAGTTGTTAATGTAGGATTGATTAATCCACTTATTACAGTAGTTACTGAATCTACAGTTGTAGAAAATCAAGAAATAAAATATGAAACACAGGTAGAGTATGACACTAATATGTCTTATGGTATGACAAAAGTAAAGCAAGCAGGTGTAACTGGTTTAAGTAAGGTAACATATAGAAAAGAAACTAAAAACGGTTTTAATACAAGTGTTGTAAAAATTAAGGATGAAGAATTGGCACCTGCAGTTGAAGAAATTATTATAAAAGGCGGACATAATGTTGTATATGTAGGAGATTCTACGTATTGGGCATGGCCTACATTAAAACCATATGTAATTACATCTTTAAGAGAATGGAGATGGGGACGTTGGCATGCAGCAATAGATATTTCAGGGACAGGACATGGATCACCTATATTTACTATTCAAAATGGTACAGTAGATAAAATGGGTTATGGGCACTCAACTATGGGTAACTATATTTATATAAATCACCATAATGGGTATTTCTCTTCTTATCTTCATTTATCTGAAATTTTTGTTTCAAATGGCCAGACTGTGAATAAAGGTGATATTATTGGTACAATGGGGAATACAGGAGAAAGTACGGGAACACATTTACATTTTGGAGTGTTCTATACTGAAAGCGATCCTAGAGATGGAGTTAACGATATAGACCCTTTATCGTTATATAAATAATGGAAATAATAGTACTTGGAACTGGATCAAAAGGAAATTCAACTCTTATAAAAACAGAAAAGTTTAACATCTTAATTGATGTTGGCTTTTCTTATAAGAGTTTAAAAATGAAGCTCGAAAGTGTTAACGTTTATCCTAAAGATATTGATTATATATTTTTAACTCATGATCACAATGACCATATTTTTGGTTTAGAAACTTTTCTGAAATATAACAAACCTACACTTTATGTAACTGAAAAATTGGGTAATATTATTAATTACGAAAAAACAAGAATACTTAATGATGAAAATATAATAGAAGAAGTATTTATAAAAGCAATACCTTCTTCACACGATTCAACAGATTCAGTTTGCTTTCTAATAGAAGAAAAAGAAGAAAGCGTTGTTTACATAACTGATACAGGATATATAAATGAAAAATATTTTATGTTTCTAAAAGATAAGACATATTACTTAATAGAAAGTAATCATGATATAGAAAAACTTTTAACAGGAAGATACCCTTATTATTTAAAACAAAGAATATATGGAGATTCGGGCCATTTATCTAATGAAGCATGTGGAATGTATTTATCAAAATTTATTGGTGAAAGAACAAAGAAAATTATATTAATTCATCTAAGTGAAGAAAATAATACTAAAGAGCTTGCCTATGATACGGTAACAAATCAGATAAATTTTAAAGTACCTGTTTTGGTTTCAGATCAAAGGGAAGTTTTAGAGGTAAATAGATGATAAAAATAATATGTGTTGGAAAAATTAAAGAGAGATATTTAATAGATGCTATAGAAGATTATAAAAAAAGAATTTCTAAGTATCATAAAATAGAAGTTATAGAACTTAAAGATAGTAATATTATTGATGAAGAGAAAGAAATACTTTCTATTATAAACAGTAATGACTATACTATATTAATGGATATAAATTCTAAAGAATATTCTTCTTTAGAACTATCTGATAAAATAAATAAATATTTTATAGATTCTAATTCTAAATTAGTGTTTATAATTGGTGGATCAGATGGAGTGACGAATAAAATTAAAGAAACTGTTAATGAAAAGATTTCCTTTTCAAAATTAACTTTTCCTCATGGATTATTTAGATTAATTCTTTTAGAACAAATTTACAGAAGTTTTAAAATAATAAATAATGAAACTTATCATAAGTAAGTAAAAAAAACGACAAAGTTTGTTCTTGAACAAAGAAAGATATAATGATAAAATCATACTATGAAAGTAGTGTGATTTCTTTTGAGAAAATATGATACTAAACTATTGGCAATAGGTTTATCTGTAACAGGAATTGTAACAGTTTTAATCATAGGATTAACCTATGCTTTTTTCAGTGCTAATATTATTGGTAACGATATAGCAGAACCAACTGTAATAGAGACAGCATACCTTAGGCTATTATTTAATGATACACAGATTATAGAACTTAATAATGCAATGCCAGGAGCAACCGCTACTAAAACATTTACAGTAACAAATACTTCAAATATAAAACTTAAATATGATATAAATATAATAGATGTATATAATACGTTTCAAAATGATGAATTAGTATATTCCTTGACAAGTACAAATAATGGAGCCACTGTAATTGAAGAAGTACTTCCTAATATAGATGGATTATTAACTGGAAAGATAGATATAGAACCAGGAATAACACAAACATATACAATGACAATAAAATTTAAAGAAATAGGAAGTGACCAGAATTACAATCAGGGAGCAGAGTTTAGTGGAAAACTTCAGATAAATACAAGTACAGCCTACAGTGAAGAATTCTCATTTGAGATAGAATCAAGTGCAGGAGAAGTATTAAAAGGAAGTAATAAAGAAATAAGTATTATAGGTTCGTATTATGGAGAAGTAAGCTGTGAATCAGAAAACGAAATAATCGCAGAGTGCTCGGCAGAACAAAGCAAAGTAACAATTGAAGGAAAATCAAGAGGAATAACAAACCTGACAATAACAGAAGATATAAAAAACTTAGAATTAATGTATAGTGTAAGAGTATTAGAGCCTTCACTAGGTTTATCAGAAACAAGTGGAGATATAATAGTTAGTACAACAAAAAACATAGAAGTAACAGGAGAAGACTATGGTACATTATCTTGTGAGACAAGTGACTCTACTATAGCTACATGTACAATAAGTGGAAATACTTTAAACATAACTGGACTTAAAATGGGAACAGTGACAATAACAGTAACAGAAAGTAATAATAATATAGAAGTTGATTATACAGCATCAGTAAAAGATGTAGTGGTATGGATATTAACATCTAAAGAAGAAGTAGCAACAGAAAATATAGTAACAGCAACAATATCATGTATAAATTGTGGAACAACTACATGTGAAACAAGTGATTCAAATATAGCTACGTGTGCTATAGATGGTACTATTCTTTCAGTAACAGGGAAAAATCCAGGGAGTGTGGCAGTAACAGTAAGAGAAAGTAATATAAATAAAACAGCGAATTATAACTTAACAGTAAAACAATCACTCACTCATAAAATACTTTCAGATAACACAGCAATAAGTGATTCTTCAATAAACTTTGCAGCAGTATCATCAGACACAAACGGAAAAGGATTATATTATACAGCTGATTTACAATATGGAGAAGATGGGAAAAGAACATATTATTACAGAGGAGCGGTAAATAATAACTGGGTATCATTTGGTGGATATTTATGGAGAA
>CAZVIQ010000037.1:0-8649 GCA_964626795.1 uncultured Muribaculaceae bacterium | reverse complement strand
GTAATGATACTACAGAAAAAATAAATATAATAATTAATGAATTAAAAAGTAGTGTTTATAGTATTGATAACTTAAATTCTTATTTAAGTAGTGAAGCTATTCTTGATTCATATACTAAAACAGAAGATACATTTAATTTAATATTTAATAGTTATATCTATGAAAGTATAGGATCTAAAACTATATTAGAAGAAGTAAAATATACTATTGCAGAATCTATATTTGAAAACTATGATGTAAAAGAAGTAACATTTAGTACGAAAGAAGATAAAAATATAGATAATTACATTGAAAAGTAAAAAAATATCTTGAAAAAGTACTAATATTGTTGTATACTTTATTAGTATTTTAAATTGTCTTCGTAGCTCAGCTGGATAGAGCAACGGCCTTCTAAGCCGTCGGTCGCACGTTCGAATCGTGTCGAAGACGCCATATAGATTAACAAATATAAGGGTAACCTTATATTTTTTTGTGGAAATATACTTTTTTTAATATCTATGATAAAATTAAAAAATCAAGGAGGGTTTGTTTATGAAAAATATTAATAGAGCTAAAACTGTTGTAGAATATTATGTTTTATGTACTAAATTAAAAGATATTATAAGAACAGGATGGAAAAATTGGAATGTTAAAAGAGAAAGAATAGAAAGTGTTGCTGAGCATATTTTTTGGCGTTCAATCATTAGCAATCGCGATGTGGTCTCAATATGAATATGACATAGATATTTATAAAGTAATAATGATGATTTCTATTCATGAACTGGAAGAAATTATTATTGGCGATTTAACGCAATGGGATATTGCACTTGATGATAAGTTAAATAAAGGACATAATGCAGTTCATTTTATACTAAAAGATTTGTTACAAAAGAGGAAATTGAACAATTGATTTTTGAATTTGATTCCAAAGCAACAAAAGAAGCGAGATTTGCTTATCATTGTGATAAATTAGAATGTGATATACAGTGTAAACTATATGATGAAGAAGGCTGTGTTGATTTAACAAAGCAGAGAAACAATCCGATTTTTAATAATAAAAATATTCGAGATTTACTGAATTATAAAGGTTTATGGTCTGGATCATGGATTGAATTAGGTCGTGAAAAATATGGATGCGATCAAAACTTTGATGAAGTATCAAAATATGTTGAAAATAATGATATAGGAGATAGCTATGGAGTTAAGGAAAGAGCAATGGATAGAAAATAATGCAAAAGAATTTATAAAATATTTAGAATCTTTAAGAAATGAAGAAAAAAAGAATTGGACTAAAAGTATACTAAATACTAACATGGAAGTATTAGCAATTAAGACACCTGTTATTAAAAGTATTATAAAAGAAATTGTTTCGGGAAACTATTTGTCTTTTCTTGATTTAGAATTAGATAATTATTATGAATGCAGCGCTATAAATGGATTTATTATAGCGCAAATTGAAGATTTTAATATTATGAAAAAATATTTAGATATATATGTATCTAAAATAGATAACTGGGCTTTATGTGATTTATTATCTTTTAATATTAAAAATCATGAGAACGAATTTTATAATTTAGCCTTAGAATATTTTAAAAACGATAAACCTTTTATAAGGAGAGTTGGATTTGTAATACTATTTAATTTTATAAATGATGATGAATATATTAATGATATTTTTAATATAATGAATAGCTTTTACGAAGAACAGCATTATTATGTAAATATGATTAATGCCTGGCTATTTTGTGAATGTTTTATAAAAAGAAGAGATGAAACTATTGAGTTTTTAAAAACTCATAAATTGAATAAATTTACTATAAATAAAGGAATTAGTAAATGTCGTGATAGCTACAGAGTTTCAAAAGAAGATAAAGAACTACTTTTAAAATATAAAGTTAAATAATACATAAATATAATAAATTCTTGATTTTTATTGATAAAAAGATTATAATATATGGCATTATTACGGGGGATATATGGTTGATAACTATTATTTAAAGAAGAAGAAGTTTTGTTCTTCTGTAGCTAATATTACTAAAAGAAAATATGATTATTTTAAAAGATTTGCAGAACACGAAAAAAATGGTACTGTTGGAAGTAGTGACTATAATAGGGATTTAATTATATTAGGACTTATAAATGAAGTGGAAGAACTTAGATACAGTAGTCCTTTTTTGACAGAAGATGTTTCTGATTTTATAGAGGATTCTATAGATCTAAGCCGGTTAGAAGAATGTGAAGAAAAACTAACTCCTGAGCAAGAAAAAGAAATGGTAACTGGCGGTAGAATAATAAAAATATTAAGCAGCAAATTTAATAGAGAATTAGAAGCAGAAATGCAAGAAAGAGAAGAAATAGCAGAAGAAGAGGGTGAAAATTTATCTCAGGAACAATTAGATTCAATAAGAGTAAAAAGAGAAACAAGCATCAAAATGCAAGAAGCTTTTTCTATAGATGAAAATATTATTACTTTATATTTATTCGAAAAGTTTGTAAATCAAATAACAGATTCTGAAAAAAGAAAAAAATATTTTGATTATTTAATTGATGCTAAATATAATTATAGTTTTACAGACCCAGTAATTGAGAGAGTATTAATGCAAATGAATTTTAATCTTACACCTACTGGAGTTATATATTCTAGAAAACTAGCAGATAGTCTTGAATTAGATTTACAAATTTACTCAAACATAAAAGTACATTATATAGTAACTGGAGTAATAGATACAATATACTATATATCAGAGCTCCTAGAAAAAGAAACTAATGATCCTATGCACCCTATGTTACTTGATATGGTAATAATGTCTTTAAAAGGAATATTATCGATGGGTGATGCTGGAGAATTAAAAATTGTTGATGATGAAATTAAAGCAATATTACTTGAGACACCTATGGAAAGCGTGAAGAAGATACAACCAGCAATAAATATTTATTTTGAAATTTTAAAAGAACTAAAAAAAGAAAAAACCGAAAAAGAAAAGGAAAGAAATAAATGAATAGTAAAATATTAAGAGATCTTGATGGTTTGTTTGACTTAATGATTAAAGTAGCGGAAGATAAGTATGATATGCTTATGATGATGAAAGAGCTTGAACTTAATGGAAAGGAAAACGATACAAAGTTTCAAGATTGTTTAAAATGGTATAAAAAATATGACGAAAGAGAGAAAGCTTGTTATGGAAATCCTGTTTTAACAATTGAAGCAATAAGATATTTTATTTCAAAATCAGAAATATTAAGAATACAAATGACAGGTGACGCAATAAGAAATTCCTTTTCAAAATTAGAAATGCTAAGAAGCGATACGAAAGAACATGATCTTTTATTAAAAGATCATGCAGTTTTAACTAGAGTTGAAAATAAATTAAAAGCCAGAGTAGAAGAAAAAATAAATCAAGATGAATTTGCTGATGATATTTTTCAAACTTTAGGAAGCATTCCAGGTATTATAGAAAAAGAAGAATTAAATGAAATTAGAGGAGAGTTTTTTAAGTGTTTTCCAAAAGAAGAAGTAACGCAAAAATTAAAAAAAGCGATAAAAAAGGATATTTGTATGTTAGTGTTAAAAAATGTTACTCATTCAATTCTTGATATTGAAAGCGAACAAAAAAGAAAAGAAGCTTGTGATGCAGCGATTCATAGCAAGTATAATAGTGTGTTAACTAATTTTGATTTAGAAGATGGTCTAATTCAATCAAATTTTTCTATTGATAGACTTGATGCCTCAAGTGCGCAAAAGTTAGTTGATAAATATAATATCGGTGGGGAAATTTATAACAGAATGAAAGTAAAAGTCATAATAGAAATATTTGAGAATCTAGTAATGGGAATAATTACTGGTATAGCAGATGAAAAAACAATACATAGTTTTATGGTAGTTAATTGTTCACTTTTATCTGAAATAGAACTAGAAAAAGTTAAAAGAGCAATAATTGAGTTTATATCATTCATACCAAAAACAGATCTTTTACCAGTTCAAGATAAAATAAACCTAATTTTAGATACATTTGTAAAAATTCAAAAATCTAGAAAAGAAGGAACAGCTTTTGTTAATACAAATAAAAATGCACGAATGTAATGTACTTAAAAATAGTTTGAAAATATAATAAAGTAGTTAGAGAGATTCTAACTGAAAATACATTAAACTATTCCTTTAATAAAAACGTTTATTAAATATATATTTAAAGCTACTCGAGAGAGTAGCTTTTTTAAAAATGTAAAGTGAATGAAAAAAGTATACTAAAACTAAATAAATACTTTATAATTATAGTAGGTGAAAAAATGAAAAAAATAATTTTTACTTTATTAATAATAATTATATTATGTGGTGGTGGATATTTTGCATATAGATATTTTGATTTAGGTAAATACTTTAATCAAACAGGTAAAACTGAAGAAAATGTAGAAAAGCCAAAGCTTAAAATATTTGATGAAAAGTCTAAAAGCAGAGTAATAGGAGTTGCAGTTAATAATCATCATGATGCCTGGCCTCATTCAGGACTTCAGGATTCGTATTTGAATTATGAACTTATCGCGGAAGGTGGCATCACAAGAATTTTAGCTTTTTATAAAGATAGTAAGGCTGAAAAAATCGGATCTGTTAGAAGTGCAAGACACTATTTCCTAGATTATATGCTTGAAAATGATGCTATTTTTGTACATTATGGTCATAGTGATTTAGCTCTTTCTGATGTAAGAAGTTTAGGAATGGATGATATTGATGGTATTTATTCTGATAGTACTTTTTTTAGGGATAAGTCCTTAAATAAGGATTATGAACATACAGCTTTTACTAGTATGTCTTTGATAAAAGAGAAAATAGAAAGTGAAGAATTTAGAGATATTTCTGATAAGGGAATGCTTTTAAAATACAGTATTGAAAGTAATAAGCTTTCTAAAAGAGAAGATGCAATAAAAGCAGATGAAGTATATATAGAATACTCAGACTATACAGATACTAAATATATATATGATAAAGAGGCAACAGTATATAAAAGATATATGGACAACAAAGAACATATTGATTCTGTAACAAATAATATTTATACTGCAAAAAATATAATCGTATATAAAGTATCAAACTATTCAATTGACAGCTATGGAAGGCAGAATTTAAGTAATATTGGAACTGGAGAAGGATATTATATAAGTGAAGGATATGCTGTACCAATTACTTGGACCAAGTCTGAAAGAAGTGGGAAAACGGTGTATATTTATAGCGATGGATCTGAAATTAAAGTAAATGATGGTAATACTTGGATACAGATTCAACCTAAAAACAAAGTGCTTGATATAATAGAATATGAAGATACTAGTGAAGAATAATCATAAAAAATAGTTATTTATCATATTATATACAAATAAAACTTGAAATTATAAAACACATCTGTTAGAATTATATAAGAATAAGGAGGCGTAATTAAAATGGAAAATATATTAGAATTTTTAGAAAATAATTATATTTGGTTTTTAGTTGCTGCAGTAGTATTACTATTTGCTTTAATTGGCTTTATAGTTGATTCAAAAAGAAAACAAAAGAAAATGGAAGGAAATTTAGAGAGTGTTCCAAGTACACCTGTAGAATCTCAGATGGCAACCGCGACAGAACAAAATAATGTTAATTTTACAGCACCGACTGAAGTTGCACCTGAAATGCCTTTTGAAGTTAATACTTCAAACGTAGAAAGTGCACCAGAACCTGTAAATGTTCCTAATCCAGAAGTTAATACATTTAATTCTACTGGTTTTAGTGAACCTGCACAGCCAGAAGTTATGAGTTTTGGTCCAGCACCTGCATCACAAGATATGACATTTAATGACATCCCTATGCCAGAAGTTAATTCTGTACCAGCTGCTCAACCAGAAGTTAGAGAAGAAATAATTGAACCATTTAACGTTGGTAATCCAGTTGTTATGGAACCTTCATTTGCCCCAGCAGAGGAGACACCAGCAGTTCAAATAGAACCTGTAACACCTCAAGTGGTAAATGAACCAGCAACAAGTGAGCCTGTTGTGAATTTAGATCAAAATTTTACAGTTCAAGAGCCAGCTGTAGTTCAAAATGAAGAATCTATTGTAAACCTAGGTGAATAGTTTACAGAAACTTATTAAAAGATATAGTAAATGTATCTTTTTTTATGTTATAATCTTTATATAAAAAGGGAAGTGTAAATTAATGAATTTAACTAATATATGGAATATAGTAACTAAAATAATTGATATTACAATTGTTTGGTTTATGTTTTATACAATTTTAAAATCTGCTAAGAATAATGTTAAACTTATTTTAATATTTAAAGGTGTACTTGTTATAATTGTTCTTAAGATATTAAGTGATTTCCTTAAACTTAACACTGTAGCAATCTTACTTGAATATTTAATTCAATGGGGATTTTTAACTATTATAATAATATTTCAACCAGAAATCAGAAGCGTTCTCGAAAATCTAGGAAGAAGTCAGCTTTTGGGTAGACATAAGATACTGACAGTTGATGAACGCGAGAAAATTGTTTATGAAATAAGCGGAGCGATAGAATATTTAAAAAAGAATAAAATTGGATGTTTAATTGTTATAGAAAGAGATTATAGTCTTCAGGAATATATGGAGGCTGCAACTAAGATATATGCTGATATAAGCAGTGAACTTTTAGTTTCTCTATTTTTCCCAAATAATCCACTTCATGATGGAGCAGTTATAATTGAAGGAAATACTATTTCGTGCGCAGGGGCAATACTTCCTACAAGTATGAATCCCGCTATATCAAAAAGACTTGGTACAAGACACAGGGCAACTTTAGGAATAGCAGAAGTAAGTGATGCTATTGCCATAATGGTAAGCGAAGAGACTGGAAGAATAAGTATGGCATTTAATAAAGAACTTAATTATAATATAACAGTGGATGATATGAAGGTAATGCTTTTAGAAGAATTAAAACCAAAAAAAGAGATATTCTATGAAGCAGATGACGAGATAGTTGATGAGGGTAAAGAAGGAGGGGAAAAGAATGAAAAAGACAAATAAGTTCTTTAAGAATTTTTTTGCAGGCATATTCGAATTCTTTGACAAAATCCTTATTACTCCAATTAGCAGATTTGTATATACATTATCAAGTAGGTTTAAAGAAAAACCACTTACTTTTGAAAGACTTCTTAATAGAAAGAATACATTAATATATTTATCACTTCTGTTTGCGTTCATATCGTTCTTAGCAATAGATAAGAAAATTATAAATCTTGTAGAAACAGAATCAACAGTTCTAACAAACCAGAAGATTGATGTTGAATATAATGATGAAGCATATGTAATTGAAGGACTTCCTGACAATGCAGATATAATTTTAATGGGTAGAAAAAGTGATCTTTACTTAGCAGAACAGCTGGGTGATCATAAAGTAACACTTGATTTAAGCAATTTAGGTATTGGTACTCATAAGGTTAATCTAAAATATAATAACCCTATAAACACTCTGGATTATAGAATTGACCCTAGTGTTGTAACAATTGTTATATATCCTAAGGTAAGTGAAGTCAGAACATTATCAATAGATAATATTAATACTGATAAACTTAAAGAAACTCTTATAGTAAGTAATGTAACTTTAGATAAAGATGAAGTTATTATAAAGAGTTATAAAGAAAAACTTGCAACAGTTACATCTGTAAAAGCAATTGTTGATGTAAATGCAACAAATGCAGCATCTGCAGGAACATACACACTTGAAAATGTTAAATTAGTGGCGTACGATGAAAAAGGTACTGAAATAAAAGATGTTGAAATAATACCTGGTTCAGTTACTGCGACTGTGGTTATTACTTCACCAAGTAAAGAAGTTCCTATCAAAATAGTACCGGTTGGAGAAGTTAAATCGGGAAGTGCTATAAATACAATAATATCTAGTGTAAATAAAATTACTATATATGGAGATGAAAACATATTAAAAGATACAACATATATTCCAGTTGAAGTTGATGTTTCAAATTTAGCAGAAGATAAGAAATTCCAGTTGGATATACCAAAACCAATAGGTATTAGATATATGAGTGAATCAACTATTACAGTTTCTATAACAATGCAGAAAGAAACTTCTGTTGAAATAGAAGGTATTAGAATTGAAATATTGAACTTACCTGCAGGCTTTAAAGCACAAGCGACAAGTGAAAGTGCTGCAAAGGTAAATGTAATAGTGAAAGGTGTACAAAAAGTACTTGAAGATCTTGATCCTACTAAGATAACCGCGACAGTTGATTTATCTGATATTGAAAGTGAAGGAGTATGGGATGTTCCTGTTACAGTAACAGGAGAAAACTTATTATTAACATACTCACCTAAAGTAAAAAGTATTAAGATTAGTATTACTAAAGAATAATTAAAGAATATTTAATTATTCTTTTTTACAGAAAAATTTATAAAAAAATTTTGTTCTTGAATAGAACCTAAAATAATGATAAAATCACACTATGAAAGTAGTGTGATTTTTTTGAAAAAATATAATAACAAATTATTAGCAATAGGCTTTTCTATAATAGGACTTGTAATATTAACAATTATAGGACTTTCATATGCATTTTTTACTGCAAGTGTAACAGGTAATGAAAATGCAAACCAGACTGTTATAGATACAGCATATCTAAGACTAGTATTTAATGATACTCAGTTTCTAAGATTGG
>CAZVIQ010000036.1:0-8821 GCA_964626795.1 uncultured Muribaculaceae bacterium | reverse complement strand
TGACATTTTGTGACATTTCCAATGGTTTTGTAACTATTTACATATTTTTTTAAGAATAAACTTTGTCGTATTTTGGTTTATGGCTGAGTATATGTTGACGTTGAAGTTATCTGAAGTTTACCACTGAAATTTGCACCCATATTTGAATTCTGGTCAGCTCCTGTTTCTCTGAAAGTCACAACTAATGTATAAGTTTGAGTTACTCCTGGATCAACTTCAGAATCTACTAAAATGCTATCTATAGTTGGCAAAGCAGAATTTACTACAGTTGCTCCATCATTTGTGCTTGTTAAAGTATAAACAAGATCATTATTTACAAATGTGTTGGCAATATTTACCAGATTAATTTCATATTTCACCCTTACATTTCCAATATTTGAAACTGTAAATGTTTTTGTTTCGCTTGCTCCAGGAAGGACGTTATCTAATGTCAAAAATTCTGTGTCGTTAAATACAAGCCTTAGATCTGCTGTTTCTATGATTGTTTGCGTCGCATCCTGATTACCTGTTACACTTGCACTAAACCAAGCATATGCTAGTCCTCCAGCCGCAATCATCATAAAAGTTACTGCTATAATTCCTAATACTAATGTTTTTCTGTTTCTATTCATAATTTATTCCTCTATTTTATTTATTCCCTTTTTGAAATAAATTATACAATAAAATTTAATTATTTTTTTAATTCAATAATTGTAACTCCTTCATTGAAATTATAAATATAATAATTATTCACTCTTTTATCAGTTTTTAAATATTCATGTACTGCATTTTTTAATATATGAGTTCCTTTACCGTGAATTATATAAAGTTTATATTCTCTTAATAATAAACAGTCTTCTATTAATTCTTTTAGAAGCATTACGGTGTATTCTCTATCTAATCCATGAACATCAATAAATGGAACATTAAAAAGAAAAGGATCATTTAACATTTTAATCACCATATGTATAATAACAGAAAAAGTGTGCATTTGCACACTATTTTTCGTTTACTCTCTTTAGTACTTCTTCTATCTTTCTTCCATATTCAATTGATTCATCATATACAAATCTAATTTCAGGAATATGTCTAATTTCCAATCTTTTTGCAAGTTCACTTCTGAAGTATCCAGAAGCTTTATTAATATCTTTTAAAACTTTATCTTTTTTATCATCGTCTAAAGTCGTAAAATATATTTTAGCAAAACTTAAGTCATTGGTAACTGTTGCAAAAGTTAAAGTTACATTTTTTAAATCTTCATCTTTTACTTCAGTAAGAAATATGTTCGAAAGTTCTTTTAACATCGAAGAAGCTACTCTTTCACCCTTTAAATTCATTTCTTAATTTCCTTCATTTCATACGCTTCAACTATATCTTTTTCTTTTATATCAGTAAAGTTTTCAATTGTTATACCGCAATCATAACCTTCTTTTGCTTCTTTTACACTGTCTTTTTCTCTTTGAAGTGATCCGATTTTACCTGTGAATATAATTGTTCCATCTCTTATTATTCTAACAAGTGAATTTGATTTTATAATTCCTTTAGTAATATGTGAACCTGCAATACTTCCAACTTTAGAAAATTTAAATATTTTTCTAACTTCAGCTTCTCCAGTTGTTACTTCTTCATATTCTGGGTCAAGCATACCTTTCATTGCAGCTTCTAGATCTTCAACAAGTTTATAAATTATATTATAAATTCTTATATCAATATTATAATAAGCGGCAACTTCTTTTGTTTTTGATGAAGGAACTACATTGAATCCAATTATAATGGCATCACTTGCATTTGCAAGGATAACATCACTTTCAGTTATTGCTCCTACACCACTTCTTATAATTTTAAGTTTTACATCTTCAACATCTATTTTTTCTAAAGTGTTTTTAACAGCTTCTTCAGAACCTTTAACATCAGTTTTTAAAACTATATTTATTTCTTTTCTTCCTTCTTTAATACTTTCAAATAAATCTTCAAGACTAACCTGTCTTTTTACAAATCTACGGTTCTTTTCAGTTACTTCTCTTTTATCAGCAACTGCTCTTGCTTCTTTTTCACTTTCAAATGCCATGAATTTATCACCCGCTACAGGTACTTTATTTATTCCTGTTATTTCTACCGGTGCAGAAGGTCCTGCTGATAAGATTTCCTGTCCCTTATCGTTTCTAAGAGTTCTTATTTTTCCATAAGCAGTTCCTACAACTATGGCATCTCCAATTCTAAGAGTTCCATTTTGAATTAACAGCGTTACAAGAGGTCCGACGTTTTTATCAAGTTTAGCTTCAATAACTGATCCACTTGCATATCTGTTTGGATTCGCTTTAAGTTCACTTACTTCAGCAAGTGCAAGTATATTATCTAAAAGTAAATCAACATTTTGTCCAGTCTGTGCACTTATATTAACAAATATAGAATCTCCACCCCAGCTTTCAGGAGTAAGACCTAAATCTGCCATTTCACTTATAACTCTATCTATATTAATATTAGGTTTATCAATTTTATTAACTGCGACAATTATTGGTACACCTGAAGCTTTAGCATGATCGACTGCTTCTTTTGTCTGAGGCATTACTCCATCATCTGCAGCAACTACAATAACTACTATATCAGTAATACTTGCTCCTCTTGCTCTCATTTCTGTAAATGCAGCATGTCCTGGAGTATCTATAAATGTAATAGGTTTACCATCTTTTTCGACCTGATACGCTCCTATCGCCTGAGTAATTCCTCCTGCTTCTCCACTTGCAACATTAGAATTTCTAATGTAGTCAAGTAGTGTAGTTTTTCCATGGTCAACATGTCCCATAATTGTAACTACAGGCGCTCTTAATGTTAAATCTTCTTCATTATCAATAATCTCATAATTATCAAAATCAGTTATATCTTCAGTTTCTTCTTTTTTGAGTTCTTTCTGATAATCTAAAACTATTACACTTGCATCTTCAAATGAAATACTCTGATTTACAGAAATCATAAGACCCATCATAACTAGTTTTTTTACAAGATCATCTGGACTTATTCCTAACGCTTCTGCTAAATCCTTAACTGTCATGTTTTCTTTATAAAGTACTACCCCTTCATCTTTTTCTCTTTTATTGCTTTCTAGTTTTTCTTTACTCTTATAAATATCTTTACGTTTATTTATAAATTCTTCTTTAAGTTCTTCTTTTTTAATATTGCTTACTGAATCTGTTTTCTTTTTAAGTTTTTGTTTCTTTTCTGTTATTCCCAGATCTATTCCAATAGATTCTACCAGAGATTCGGCTCTATCTTCCAGTTCAAATTTACTTTCTAGTGCTTCATCAATTTCAAGCTCTTCTTTTTCTTCTCCATTACTTAAAGTTCCAATAACATTATCTAACATGATAATATCTTCTTCACTTAGTACTTCGTTTTCACTAGTAATATTGATTTCTAGTTCTCTACATTTAGAAAGTATTAATTCAACACTTTTGTTTATTTCAAGTGCATATTCTTTTACACTCATCATAAATGATCACCTCTTCTTTCTTATTATATTTTTATATTTTATTTAATAATTCAGTATATACGGTTTCAGGTACTTCTATACCTAAACTCCTATCTATCGACTTACTTTTTCTAGCTTTTTCAATTACTTCTTTATCTTTCTTTAAATAACATCCTCTGCCATTTGCCTTTAAAGTATCATCAACAAATACTATTCCCTCTTTATTTTTTACTATTCTTAGTAATTCTTTTTTATCAAGCTTTTCTTTTGATTCAACGCAGGTTCTTAATGGAATTTTTCTTGTTTTCATAGTTTCACCTACTTATTTATTTCTCTATTTATTTCCTCAAGTGTTTTAATATTTATTTTAAATTTAGTAAGTTTACTTGCAAGCTTTATGTTGATTCCTTTTTTACCTATTGCTAATGAAAGATTCTCATCATCTGCGATAACTAAAGCTTCATTTGTTTTTTCTTCATCCAGTATAGTAACATTTAAATTCTTAGCAGGACTTAATGCACTTGCTATAAATTCTTCTTTATTGTCACTGTATAGAATTAAGTCTACTTTTTCTCCATTTAGTTCCTTTATAATATTTGCTATTCTTCTACCTTTTTCTCCAATGCAAGATCCAATAGCGTCAACTCTTGAATTAGTTGATGAAACTGCAACTTTACTTCTTACTCCAGCTTCACGCGCTACACCATGCATTAGCAGTGTACCATCTGCAAGCTCAGGTATTTCACTTTCAAAAAGTCTTTTTACAAATCCATAATGTTTTCTTGATGAAAGTATAAGTGGTCCCTTAGGTGTGCTTTCAATTTTTGTAATATATACTTTTATACTACTTCCCATTTCAAGTTTTTCATTTGGAATTATTTCTGTTTTAGGAAGTATAGCTCTTGCCTTACCTAAATCAACATAATAGTTTCTAACATCTTCCATTGCAAGGAAACCTAACATAAGTTCATTTTCCTTATCTTGAAATTCTTGAATGATATTATTTCTTTCTGCTTCTCTTATTTTTTGCATTACTACCTGTTTAGCAACAGAAACTGCAACACGTCCAAAGTCTTCAGGAGTTACTTCCTCTATTATTTCATCTCCTACTTTATATTTGTCTCCATATTGTTCTTCTGCTTCTTCAAGAGATAAAACACTTTCAATATTTTCAACTTCATCTAAGTCTTCAACTATTGTTACAACTTTACATACTCTTATTTCTCCACTTTCTGGATTAATACTAACTCTGATATCAGCCTGCTCATTATAATTTTTCTTATAAGCTGTTGCTAAAGCTGACTGCATTGCATCAATAACAGTATCTCCATCAAGTCCTCTTTCTTTGATTATCGAATCAAATGCTTTTTTAAATTCTTTTGCTTCCATTATTCTTCACTACCTTTACTTCCCACATCAAGAATATAGTCATCAAGTTCTATCTCTAATTTATCAATTATTTCATTAATTATTCTGGTTGCTTTCACACACATTTCTGTATCTACTCCATTTTCATTATCTATAGTAATAAATAATGTTTTTTCCCCATCTTCTTCTCCAAGACAAATCTTAACTAACTCGATTTTTTCTTCTTCCAAAGGAAGTTTAATAGCATTTTCAATTATCTTTTCCATAAAATCTCCTTAACTAAATTCAAAGAGTGGGGGTTTCCCACTCTTTGCTGACTAAAGTAATTATAACAAATATAAATTAATAGAGCAAGTATTTTTTACCAGACTATTTTATTTCATAGATTTCTGAGATGACTTTGTGCTTAAACCTAAATCTAAAACCATATCTATCAAATTATCCTGACTTTCACGTATTGCATCTTGAACTATAAACAATAAAGTTTTTCACTTAAATCTTCAGTAAATAATAAACCATCAATATTTTCAACTATATGTTTTAAATCTTTTCTTTCTTCAAATTTATCTACACCCAATATAGTAGTCATTAAACCTAATATAAGTAATATACTTCCGTTTAAAGGTTCTTCCTTAATCATCATTATTCCACTAGCAGCTCCAATACCACCTATTGCAGAAATAATTGATCCTTCAACTAATCTTTCTTTAGCTTCTTTAATTAATTCTTCTCTTCTTGCTGACAAATTCTTTATTAATTTTTCTTTTAAAGTCATATTTATTTTCCTCTCATTTATGGCTGATATTGTAACAAAAAAAATAAGAAATATCTATATACACTTAGGTATATAGATATTTCTTGTATAACTTTCCATATATTTATCATATATCTCAAGTAGATTATTAATTATAAATTCTAATAAATTATCTTCACTTTTCTTTACTTTTATATTAAAGATTCCTTTTGACATTTCTTTTTTAAATTCAAAATCATTAAAGTATTTATATACTACTGAATCAATCTTTTGAATTTTTCTTATCGCTACTTCTGTCAAAGCTTTAGTGCAAAAAATATAATCTGAATAAAGTTCAATTATTTTTTCACTAATACTATCAGTTGAGTAAATTTCTTCATTGATAATTGAATAATAGTTTTTTGCATATTTAATAATTTCTTTATTCCTAGTAAAACGATTAGTCATTTTAGCACTTCCTTTTTTATAATAATCTTATTATATCATTAAAAGTAACCAATATAAATAGTAATATCATAAAGCCAAATCCAAGATAACTTAAATATAATTCTACATTAGGATGTAATTTTTTTCCTTTAATCTTTTCAATTATTACAAGGAGAATTCTTCCTCCATCAAACACAGGAATTGGAAGTAAATTAATAACTCCAACGTTTATTGAAAGATATGCTATAAGATAAATAATTGTCTCTATACCCTTTTCTTTTAAATTATCAACAACTGAATATACACCTACAGGTCCACTTAAATTATTTAGTCCTACTTTACCAGTTATAAGTTTTCCTAAAATATTAAATATAGATTTAGTAAGTTTGTAAGTTGAATCTGAAGCATATTTAACTGCATTTATAAAACCATATTTTTTTTCAGCGGTAAAATTAAATCCGAAAATTTTCTTATCATTACCATCTTCATCTTTTTCAATAGTAGGTTCTAAAGTTGTAGTGAAATTCTTGCCTGCTCTTTCAACTACAAATTTATATTCGTTTTTATCTTTTTTAACTGTTAGTTCTAATAATACATCATCCCCCGATGTTACTTTAACATCATTAACACTTTTAATTAAATCTTTTTCTCTAAGACCTCCTTTAAAAGCTGCAGAATCTTTCATTATTTGTCCTATGTATGGTTTAGTTTCAGGACTTCCAAAAATAAGTCCATTAAAGAATAAAAGTACAAATGCTAAAATGAAGTTAAAGATAACTCCCATTATTAAAACCGCTATTTTTTGATAAAATTTTTTATTTTCTAAAACTCTTTCTTTTCCTACAGGATATTCTTCATCTTCTGCATTAGCCATCGCGACAAAACCACCTATGGGAAAGGCTCTTATTGTATATTCTGTTTCATCATTTTTTCTTTTAAATTTAAATATTTTAGGTCCCATTCCAACAGCAAATTCATCTACATAAACTCCAATTTTCTTAGATGCAACAAAATGTCCGAGTTCATGTATTAACACAATAAAACCTAATATAAACAACAATAATAATAATGTAATAATAAAATTCATATTATCTCCCTTTATAAATAATAATATATAAAACTGAATGCCAATAGTACAAAAAGAATACTATCAAGTCTATCAAGTATACCTCCATGTCCAGGTATTATATTTCCAAAGTCTTTGATTTTATAATATCTTTTAATAGAAGATAATATCAAATCCCCAAGTTGACCTATCATTGTAAGCAAAAGTACTACTAAAATTAATCCTATAATACTTCCCTGATATTCAAAGGCTGAGATATAAAATACTGAACTTATAAAAGTACCAAATATACTTCCTCCTACAAAACCTTCCCATGTTTTTTTAGGACTTACTATCTTAGACATTTTATGTTTTCCGATTAACATACCCGTCACATAAGCAAAAGTGTCTGTAAATATTGTTATTAATAGTAAAAATATTAAGTAATTTAAATTAAGCATTCTTATAGTAATTAAATAATTAAACGACAATCCAAGAAAGAATATACTGCCAAGTAAATATAGGGCATCATTAATATTATATTTTTTAAAATCATGTATAAATACCATTGGAGATAATATCATAAAAATAATAAAACTTATTATTCTATAATCAACTAATAATTCCAAGCTTCTATCATTTAAATTTGATAGAACAATGAGCAAAAAAGATATAACAGATATATTTTTCATAACAAATGGAATATCTTTTTCTTTTTCTTTTAACTCAAGTAATTCTCTAAATCCTATTAATCCTACTATTCCAACAGCAGCATAAAATATAGGACCACCGTAATAAATTATAGGAATTACAATAAAAATCACCATTAAAGAACTTATAATTCTCGTTTTCATTTTTGCACCTCTTATATTATACATATAGTATAGCATATAATAATTAATAATAAAATATTTATAACATTTACTTTACTATAAATTTAATAATGTGAGTACTGGATTTTAAAGAATTTTATTCTTCCTATTTTATTATATTAAGTAGTTGTTTTAGCATATTTTTATCTCCAATTAAATTAATGGCAAAACATTTCTTTCCTAAATCTTTAAAACTACTTCCACAGTGATATAAAGTCTTTTTATCTATTATAATAAATCTATCATGGAAAATATCTGTATTAATTATTTCGATATTGTTATATTGCTTTAAATATTTTTTACTTGCTTCATTATCAATGTTCTTAGTATATATTTTAATACAAATATTTATGTCTTTTATTAAATCAAATAATTCTCTACCAGCGTAATTATCTATAATTATTATTTCTTTTTTTGCTTTATTTAATATATTCATCATAAGTGAATATGCATCGTATATTTGTCCTTCAAAGAAGATATGATTATTTATTTCTTTATCTTCAAATCTATTAAATGATTCCTGTAATAATTTAATATCTTCTTCATGTTTTATAACTAAATTAGATATGTATTTTTGCTCTAAAAGATTGTTTGAAATATATTTTTTCATCATAATAAAAGTATCCATAATATGTAATGTGATTTCCGTAGCTGTTTTACTTTTTAAAATTGTGGCAAGCATATAAACACCTTGCTCAGTAAAAACTGTATGACCTTTTCTAGAGCCACCTTTTGAAGTCGAAATTTTCGACTTCAAAGAATTATATTCACTTTCATTAATTCTAAATGCAAATCTTATTGGAAATTTTTCTGGATTGTTTTTAACAGCCTCATTTATACGCTTAGTTTCGACTGTATATAATATAGCTAAATCAGAATCTAACATTACTTGCTTTCCTCTGATTTCATAA
>CAZVIQ010000035.1:0-9012 GCA_964626795.1 uncultured Muribaculaceae bacterium | reverse complement strand
TTTTATTAAAATACTAACATAAAGTTAGTGTTTTTTAATGGATTTTATTATATAATAAATACAAGGTGATATAAAATGAAAGATAATATATATAATAAACCTAATATATTAGAGTTTGCAGTGAATTTAGTAGTGAATGCTTTTATATTAGTATTTGCAACAAAAGTATTTAATGGATTTTATATAAGTAATATTTGGTATGCACTTCTAGCTTCATTAATAATAAGTTTATTGAATGAAACAGTAAAACCATTACTTGTATTAGTATTTTTACCAATTACAATATATTCCTTGGGTTTCTTTTACCCAATTATTAATGTTATAGTACTTAAATTAACAGGACTTTTATTAGGTAATAATTTTATAATATTAGGCTGGGTAATTCCTGTATTTATTTCAATATTTATCTGGATAATGAAATTACTATGTAATATATTTATTATTAATCCTGTAATGAGCAAAAGAGGTTATTAATGAATCCATATTTCATATATTCAGAACATATACAAATAAAATGGTACAGTGTTTTTATTATACTTGGTCTTTTTATATCTCTTATCTGGGCTATAAGAGAAGGAAAAAGATTTTCTCTTGATAAGGAATTTATTATTAACGTTTTCTTTTGGACTATTATAATTGGCGTTGTAGGAGCAAGAGCATATTATGTAATATTTAATCTTGATTATTATTTAAATAATTTAAGTGAAATATATAAATTCTGGTTTGGAGGTATCGCGATTCACGGAGGTATAATCTTTGGGATGTTTACGATAATATTCTATTGCCGAAAGTACAAGGTTAGTGCTTTAAGATTCATGGATATTATTGCTCCTTGTATTTTACTCAGTCAGGCTATTGGAAGATGGGGTAACTTTTTTAACGGTGAAGCATATGGAACTTTAACAACACTAGCTAGATTAAAGAATATGCATCTTCCTGAATTTATTATAGAAGGAATGAAAATTAATGGTTCATATTACACTCCTACTTTTTTATACGAATCATTATGGTGTGTTTTAGGAGTTATAATTTTAATAATAATAAGAAGAATTAAATATATGAAAGTAGGATATCAAACTGGATTCTATCTAATGTGGTACAGTGTTGGGAGATTTTATATAGAGTCATTAAGAACTGATAGTTTAATGATGAATGATGTAAAAGTAGCTCAGATAGTAAGTGTTATATTATTTATAGTTGGTTTTATAATAATATTATCTCAGTATAAAAAGCCTAAACTTGAAGAACTGTATAATGATACCAGTACTAAGATAATACCAAAAAATTTTAAATAGATGGAGGAAAAATTATGTATGATGTAATTATTATTGGAATGGGACCTGCAGGTATGAACGCAGCCCTTTATGGATATAGAAGTGGATTAAATATTCTTTTAATTGAAGGTAAAATGCCTGGAGGACAGGTTGCAAATACAAGCATTGTTGAAAACTATCTTGGATTTGAAAGTATAAGTGGACCGGATTTAGCTTTTAAAATGTTTGATCAGATCAATAAACTTAAAATACCTTATAAAATTGAAAGCGTAAGAGGAATAAAGACTGAAGAAGAATATAAAGAAGTTATAACATCTAAAGAAGTTTATAAGACTAAATCAGTTATTATTTGTACAGGTAGACAACGAAAAGAAATGGGGCTTCCAAATGAAAAAGAGCTTGTTGGAAAAGGAATAAGCTACTGTGCATTGTGTGATGCACCACTATTTAAAGATAAGAATGTAATTGTGCTTGGAGCAGGTAATTCTGCTTTTGAAGAAGGAGTGTTTTTAGCTGAAGTGTGCAAAAGTGTAACACTTATTAACAGAAGTGAAAAGCCAAGAGCAGAAAAAGTTCTTCAGGATAAAGCAGAAAGTATGAAAAATTTTAAAATTCTTAACAATAGTGTAATTAAAGATATTAAAACAAGTGAAGGACTGGTAAGTGGTGTTATTCTCGAAGATGGTACAGAACTTGAAGCAGAAGGAATATTTATTTATATAGGTTTTGCAGCGATTACGGGATATCTTGAAAATCTGGGAATATTAGATGAAAAAGGATTTATAAAAGTTGATCAAAGTATGAGAACTTCTGTTCCAGGAATATATGCTGCAGGTGATATTATTAGTAAAGAAGTGTATCAGATAATTACAGCATGTGCTGAAGGAGCAATCGCAGCAATAAGTGCTAAAAAGGATATAAATAAATGAGAAATGTTTTTATAGGATGTTCTTCTTATAATACAATAGATAGAAAATATATAGATTTTTCATCACATGTTGCAGATTTATGTATTAAAAACAACTTGAATTTAATTTTTGGTGCCAGTAACAATGGTATGATGGGAGAAATATATAGAAAGTACTATGGCAGTAGTCTTTCTGTTGAAGGTATAAACATTATTAAATATCAAGAAGATTTAAAAGAGTTAAATTGTAAAAAAACAGTATTTGAAAATACTTTAAAACAACTTGAATATTTTTTAAAAAGTGATATACTACTATTCTTGCCTGGTGGAGTTGGTACTTTAAACGAAATAATAAGTGCAATAACTGCCAAAAGAAATTGTGAAACTAAAGCAAAAATCATAATTTATAACTTTGAAGGATATTATGATTCTCTTATTTCACTGCTGAATAAATTTATAGAAGAGGGTTTTTCAAAAAAAGATGATTTATTTGTAATAGTAAATAATGATTCAGAACTTGAACAGGAGTTGGTTATATGCTAGTGTATGGTAAAAATGTTGCAAAAGAACTATTGAAAAGTGAAATAGATATTAAAAGAATATATATAGATGAGAACTTTTCGGAAAAAGAAATACTAAGATTAATTGAAAAAAGAGAAATACAGACTGAGAAAAGAAGCAAGGATAAGATTGATTTGTTAGTAAAAGCAACCTCTCAAGGCATTGTTTTAGATATTAATGACTATAATTATAAGATTTTTGATGATATTAAAGAAGATGACGATGCTGATTTCTTAGTTATTTTAGATCATATAGAAGATCCTCATAACTTTGGAGCTATAATTAGAACTTGTGAATGTGCAGGAGTAGATTATATAGTTATTCCAAATAAGAGAAACTCTGTAATAAATGCTACTGTAATGAAAACAAGTGCTGGTGCTTTAATCAATACTAAAATAGTAGAAGTTGCTAATTTAAATAATACTATAGAAAAATTAAAAAAGCTTGGTTATTGGGTAATTGGAACAGATGCTGATGGAGAAAATTACACAGAAATTGATTATAAAGGAAAAGTTGCTCTTGTAATTGGAAGTGAAGGAGAAGGTCTTAAACAGATAGTGAGAAATTCTTGTGATTATATTGCTTCAATTCCACTTAAAGGAAAAACAAATAGCCTTAATGCTTCAGTAGCGACTGGCATAATGATTTATGAAATTGTAAAAACAAGGAAATAGTAAAAATGTTAAGTGAATTAAATGATAATGAACTTTTATCTTTAGCGGAAGATAATAATGAAGAAGCAGAAAAAATACTAATAGAGAAATATAGTAATACAATAAAAAAATCTATTTCTGCAAATTTATCTTGGGCTAAACTTAGTGGTCTTGATGAAAAAGATTTATATCAGGAGGGACTGCTTGCACTTATATACGCAATTAGAAATTTCAGTAAAGAAAGAAATGTAACTTTTTATACATATGCTTTATTATGTGTTGATACTTATATAAGAAGTGCAATACGAAGTGCTAATAGATATAAATTTAAAGCACTTAATGAATCTATTTCATTAGATAAACTTTTTGAAAGTTCAGATATAAACTTATATGATATTTTAAAAGATGAAGCAAGTGATCCAAGTGTAAAACTGATTAATAAAGAAAGTAATGAAAACTTACTTAATAATTTAAATGCCCGTTTAGCGCCTTTTGAAAAGCAAGTTTTAAATTTAAAACTTGAAGGACTAAGTAATAATGAGATATCAATTATGTTAGATAAATATAAGAGAAGTATTGAAAATACCATAAGTAGAATAAGAACTAAATATAAAGAAGTAAAAAATGAATATGAGGAAGTAAAGTGAAATTTAGCAGCAAAATTGCTGTTTTACTTTATCTACTAATTAAACTTTTTATCATTTATTCATAAACTATAGTAGTGAGGTAATTATGAATAAATATAAAGTGTGCGTTTATGCAATATGTAAAAACGAATCAAAATTTGTAGAAAAATGGGTAGAATCTATGAAAGAAGCAGATGAAATCTATGTTCTTGATACTGGTTCAGAAGATAATACAGTAGAACTGCTTGAGAATCTTGGAGTAAATGTAAGTATTAAAAAGTTTTCTCCTTGGAGATTTGACCAAGCCCGAAATGAATCTTTAAATCTAATACCTGAAGATTTTGATATTTGCGTTTGCACTGATTTAGATGAGCTTTTAGAGCCTGGCTGGAGAAGTAAATTAGAAGAACATTGGAATAAAGGAATAAACAGACTGGCTTATAATTATAACTGGAGTTTTGATAAAAACGGAAATCCTGCCGTAAACTTTTATATAGAAAAAATACACTCAAGAAAAGATTTTACCTGGGTTCATCCAGTTCATGAAGTATTAAAATATATTGGTGATAAAAAGGAAATAAAAATATATGTAGATGATATAACAGTTAATCATTATCCAGATACTACAAAAAGCAGGAGTAATTATTTAAGTTTATTAGAATTGTCAGTTAGGGAAGATCCAGATGATGACAGAAATATGCATTATCTGGGCAGAGAATATATGTATTATAAAAAATGGAATAAAGCCATTGATACATTAATTAGACATTTAAAACTACCTTCATCAACATGGAAAGAAGAAAGATGTGCATCCATGAGATTTATATCTAGATGCTATATCGCTCTTAAAAGATATGATGAGGCAGAAATGTGGCTTTTTAAAGCAGTTAATGAATGTCCTAATATTAGAGAAGGATTTACTGAATTAGGAATGTTATATTATCAAAATAAGGATTATTTAAAAGCAAAAGCTTGTTTTGATGCTGCTTTAAAACTAGAAGAAGTAAATAAAATATATATAAACGAACCTTTCTGTTATGATGGAACAATATATGATTATTTAAGTATATGTGAATATTATTTAGGTAATTATAAAGAAGCGGTAAAATATGTTAAAAGAGCATTAAAATTTGATAAAAGTTCTAAAAGATTAAAAGAAAATTTAAAATTATTTAATTCAATTGTTACAAAGTAGTTAAAAATAAACTACTTTTTTAATTTTATTTATTATATAATGTAGTTATAGAAAAGAGGATTTATGAAGCATTATGATAATATATTAAGAGTAATAAGTATAATAATTGTTGGAGTATCAGTTTATCTTGTTAATTTATTTTTTAATTTTATACCAAATGATATAATGAGTAAAATAATTAGTAACAGTAGTAATTTATATTTTATAGAAATAATGATAGGTATAGACATTTCATTATTTATTATTATAATTTTTGATTATATTTATAAAATATCAAGTGAAAGAATAAAAGTAAGAAGAGAAGAAAAATCTAATATTAGAGATATAAGTAAACTATTATATTACAGAGAGGAGTTTGAAAATATATCTCCCTTAATTGTAAGTAAATTAATTAAAAGAAAAAGTAATATTAATGATGAAATAGTTTCTTTAGTTCTATATTTAGAAAACAAAAAAATAATTTTAAGAAATAATAATAATAAAATCACTAGGATTAATAACACAGACAAATTATTAAAACATGAAGAATATTTTATTGAAAATTATGAGAACATTTTATATAAGATAGAAAAACCAGATGATATAAGAAAAGAATGGAATAATATAAATGAAGAAACTAGAAAAAAATATAATATACCAACTATAATTAATGAGCTAGAAGAATTTTATAATTTAGTCGAAGAAGATATGGCAGAATTATCTTTTGTAGAAATAAATAATAAAAAAGACTTATCTACAATTGTAATGCCTTTAGCTTTATTAGCGTTTTTTGCGTGTTTTCCATTATTCGGAATGTATATAGAACAAATAGAGGATTACCCACTATTATTTGCTTTAAGTTTTGGGTTGTTATTTTTTTCATTTGCAATAATTTTGTTAAGTAAGAAACTAGTGGAAATATATGACAAAAAAACAAGATTAATAAAAACAAAAAAAGGATTAGAATTAACAAATAATTTAATGGCTTTAAAAAGATTTATTAAAGATTTTAGCATTTTGCATGACAGAAAACTTGAGGAAATAAAACTATGGGATTCCTATTTAATATGTACTATTATTTTTGATATCCCTGGAGAATTAAATAAACGTTCAAATGAACTATATAAAATTTTAGTTCCAAATAATAAGAAAAATACTATAATAACAAAATTGATTTTTTTAATAAGTATTAATATCATAAGTATACCAATGTTTATAGTTGCTTTTACTTTAGATAGTATAAATATAATTGAACGTATTGCGGGTTTAATTATAATTCTACTTTTTTATATCTCATTTACTTTTTTTGTTATATTTACAAAAAAAATATAATATAGTTAATTAATATAAGTGTAAAGCAAACAAGAAACAGTTTAGGCTGTTTTTTCTTTTTATAATAAGTTATAATTGAGTAATGGAAAGTTATATAAAAGGAAATGTTAGAAAAATATTATATAGTAGTGATTCATCAATGTATAAAATAGGTTTATTTAAATTACGTGAAACAAATATAAGCGATATTGAATCATTGGTCGGTAAAACAATTACTTTTACTGGCTCTTTAAATGAAATAAATTCTGAACTTGAATATATATTATATGGACAAATGGTAGAGCACCCTAGATATGGAACTCAGTTTAATGTTAGCAGTTATGAAATAAAAGAACCTAGTGATAAAGATGGAATAATAATGTATTTAAGCAGTGGTATGTTTAAAGGAATAGGTGAAAAAACTGCTAAAAACCTTGTAGATGTTCTTGGAGAAAATGTTATAAGTATAATAAAAGAAGATTATAAAAATGCTGTTCATGTAAAAGGAATGAATGAAAGCAAGGCAATAAATCTTTCTAATAAACTGATTGAATTTGAAAGTGATCAGGAGTTTGTGCTTAAACTTAATACTTTAGGATTTAGTACAGAAGAATCTTTAAAAATAATTGCTAAATATAAAGTTAGATTATTTGAAATATTAGGTGGAAATATCTATGAACTTGTAGAAATTATACCTTTTGCGAAAGTAGATATGATATTTTTAAAAAATAATGATGAGAGAAATGAAATAAGAATTAATGCTTTAATAAAACATGCAATTAGAAGTATCTGTTATGCAAGTGGAGATACTATGGCAACAGATGAAAGTGTATACTTATTTATGAACAAATTCTTTAAAGATACACTTGATATAAACACATTTTATTTATCAAAAGATAAATTATTAAAATTAGGTGAAATTATTGAAATAAATAGTAATCTTATACTTTTTGAATTTTATGATGCAGAAGATTATATTGCAAGTAAAGTAAATTATTTAAATAAAATTAAAACTGATTATGAAATTGATTTAATAGACATAAAGATAAAAGAGTATGAGAAAAGACATAATATAAAATTTAATTCAGATCAGACAGAAGCAATAAAGGGAAGTATTAAAAATAATTTATTTATAATAAGTGGAGGTCCTGGAACTGGTAAGACTACTATTATTAAGGCAGTAGTTGAAATACTTAAAAGTATAAGTGAAGGAATAGTTGAAGAAGACTTTGCTTTATTAGCGCCTACTGGAAGAAGTGCAAAAAGATTAACAGAAAGTGTTAATATTCCTGCTTATACAATACATAAGTTCTTAAAATGGAATAAAGAAACTTTATCATTTAATGTGAATGAAGAAAATAAAACAAAAGAAAAAATAGTAATTGTAGATGAAGTCAGTATGGTTGATATATTTTTATTTGCTTCTTTATTAAAGGGATTAAGAAGTAATGTTCATATTATTTTAGTGGGAGATTCTAATCAGCTTCCTTCAATTGCACCCGGTAATGTTTTATATGACTTACTTGAATCTAAGGAAATAAATAAAAAGTATTTAAATCTTATTTATAGAACAAGTGAAGGTTCTTATATTATTGACTTTGCAATTAAAATAAGAGATAAAAGTATTTTTGAAGAAATAAAAAATACAAATGATTTTTCATTTATTCAAAGTAATGATATGAATATAAGAAACTATTTAAAAAAAATAAGTGAAAATGCTATTAAAAATAAAATAGATATTGATAATTTCCAAGTACTTGTTCCAATGTATAAAGGTGAGAATGGGATAGATAATTTAAATATAATAATGCAGGAAATATTCAATCCTAAAAATGAGAATAAAAATGAAATTAAAATAGGAGATAGAATATATAGAGAACAGGATAAAGTTATAGAACTAGTTAACGATGTTGATAATAACATATTTAATGGAGATATTGGGTATATTAAAAGAATAAACTCTAATCATGGTAAACCAGAGATAAGTATAGATTTTATGGGTAATACAGTATTGTTTAAAAGCAATGAATTTGATAAATTTTCACACGCATACGCTATAAGTATTCACAAAAGTCAAGGAAGTGAGTATGATAATGTTGTTGTTATAATAGCAGAAAGCTTTAAAAGAATGTTTTATAACAAACTTATATATACTGCCGTAACTAGAGCTAAAAAAAGTTTGACATTAATTGGTACTTTAGGTAATTTAAACAAATGTATTACCACTACTTATTCTTCGAACAGAAAAAGTAATCTTTCTAACTTATTATGAATAAAAAATAAAAGTATAAATATAATTAATTAGAGAATAATAATACTGAAAGGAAGTGTTATTATAAAATTATTTAATAATATTTTATGGATGGGCGCTGGTGTTGGTGCGACACTTTTATATGAGAGATATAGCAAAGACATAAAGAGAAAAGTCAAGAAGACAGCAAAAGAAGTGTCAAATAAAATATAGTACTGTGTAAATAGTGCTATTTTTTTTAAACTGAATATGATA
>CAZVIQ010000034.1:0-9081 GCA_964626795.1 uncultured Muribaculaceae bacterium | reverse complement strand
TAGTTATTGAAAGAAATAAAAAAAGAACAAATATTATAATAAATACTTCTAAACCAGGTATAATTATTGGTAAAAAAGGTGAAGAAATCGAAAGAAGAAAAAAAGCCTTAGAGAAACTTACTGGTGAAGAAATATATATTTCAATAGTTGAAATTAAAAACGCTGATTTAAATGCTGCTTTAGTTGCAGAGAATATTGCAATGCAAATCGAAAACAGAGTATCATTTAGAGTAGCGCAGAAAAGAGCTATTAGAAATACAATGAAAGCGGGAGCAAAAGGTATAAAGACTGCTGTTTCAGGACGTCTTGGTGGAGCAGAAATTGCTAGAACCGAAGGTTATAGTGAAGGAACAGTACCACTTCATACAATAAGAGCTGATATAGATTATGCACATAAAGAAGCTGATACAATCTATGGAAAAATAGGTGTAAAAGTTTGGATTTATAAAGGCGAAATCTTACCTGCTTCAAAAAAAGGAGGTGCTTCAAATGTTGATACCAAAGAGAACAAAGTATCGTAAGCCACATAGAGTTAGTTATGAAGGTATAACAAAAGGTAACAAAGAATTATCTTTTGGTGAATATGGTTTAATGGCAAAAGAAGGATCTTATATTACTGCTAGACAAATAGAAGCAGCTAGAATAGCAATGACAAGATATGTTAAAGAATTTAAAAGAGGAAAAGTATTTATAAATATTTTCCCACATCTTGCCAGAACTAAAAAACCTGCTGAAGTTCGTATGGGAAGTGGAAAAGGTAATGTTGAAGAATGGGTTGCAGTAGTAAAAGCAGGAAAAATCATGTTTGAACTTACTGATGTAACAGAAGAAATTGCAAGAGAAGCATTTCGTCTTGCAGCTCACAAATTACCTATTAAGTCAAAATTTGTAATTAAAGGTGAGGAGGCTTAATTATCATGGATATTAAAGAAATAAGAAAATTATCTGTAGAAGATATGAACAAGAAAATAAGTGAATGTAAAGAAGAATTATTTTCACTTCGTTTTGCTGCTTCTACTGGTTCTTTAGAAAAGCCTCATAGAGTTAAAGAACTTAGACACACAGTAGCAAGAATTAAAACAGTTTTAAAAGAAAGAGAGGGTGCAAATGAAAACTAAGAAACAAGAAATCGTTGGAGTTGTAGTAAGCGACAAATGCGATAAAACTATTACAGTAGCGGTTGTTACAAGTAAAAAACACCCACTATATAAAAAGAATGTAACAAATACAAAAAAATATAAAGTACATGATGAAGAAAATAAAGCTAAAGTTGGTGACACAGTTAAATGTGTTATGACTAGACCACTATCTAAAACTAAGAGATATGTATTAGATACCATTGTGGAAAAAGCTGTTATTTTATAGGTAGAAGGAGGAACAAAGTATGATACAACCTGAAAGCCGTTTAAAAGTAGCTGACAACACTGGTGCTCGTGAGATATTAGTGATTAGAGTATTGGGTGGAAGCTTTGTAAGAAGCGGAAATATTGGAGACGTAGTAGTAGGTACTGTTAAAAAAGCAATACCAAACTCTGCAATTGAAAAAGGTAAAGTAGTTAAAGCCGTTATAGTAAGAACAGTACATGGAGCAAAAAGAGCTGACGGAAGTCACATCAAGTTTGAAGATAATGCTTGTGTTCTAATAAAAGATGACGGTAGTCCTGTAGGGACTCGTGTTCTTGGACCTGTTGCTCGTGAACTTCGTGATAAAAATTACATGAAGATAGTTTCACTAGCACCAGAAGTATTATAGGAGAGTGTTTATGAAAATTAAAGTTGGAGATAATGTAAAAATTATAACCGGAAGTAATAAGAACCAAGAAGGTAAGGTATTACAAATTTTAAAAAGTGAAAACAGAATAATTGTAGAAGGTGTTAACAAAATAAAGAAACATGTTAAGCCTAATGCACAAAATGAAACTGGAGGAATACTTGAAATAGAAGCTCCTATTCACATATCTAACGTAAAAGTTATAGATAAAAAAGCTGAAAAGAAAGAAAAAACTGCAGCGCCTAAGAAAAAAGAAAAAGAAAGTTCAAAGTAGGTGAATTATGGAAACATTAAAAAAATTATATAATGAAGAAATTGTTCCTAGTTTAAAAGAAAAATTTAGTTATAAAACTAATATGCAAGTACCTCGTATTGAAAAAATAGTTTTAAATATGGGTGTAGGAGATGCTACAGTAGATTCTAAGTATCTTGAAGGAGCTCTTAAAGACTTGGAGGCTATTGCTATGCAGAAACCTGTTGTAACAAAAGCTAAAAAATCTATTGCTGGTTTTAAACTAAGAGAAGGAAATAAAATAGGATGCAAAGTTACTTTACGTGGAGATAAAATGTATGTTTTTCTTGAAAAACTAATTAAAATCGCATTACCTAGAACTCGTGATTTCAGAGGTATATCTAAATCAAGTTTTGATGGAAGAGGAAACTATACTTTAGGAGTAAAAGAACAACTTATATTCCCTGAAGTAGAATACGATAGTGTAGTTAAAATTAGAGGACTTGACATAGTTATAGTTACAACAGCTAAAACTAATGCAGAAGCTCTTGAGTTATTAACAATGCTAGGGTTACCATTTAGAAAGTAGAGGAAAAGATATGGCAAAGAAAAGTAAAGTAGTTAGTCAAAAAAGAGGATCAAAGTTTGAAGTTCGTAACTATACAAGATGCGAAAGATGCGGAAGACCTCACGGTGTATTAAAAAAATTTGGTTTATGCCGTATTTGTTTTAGAGAACTTGCTCATAAAGGACAAATACCTGGTGTTAAGAAATCAAGTTGGTAAAAAGGAGGGATTTAAGTGACAAATGATATAGTCGCAGATATGTTAACAAGAATTAGAAATGCTAATGCTATGAAATATAGAAATGTTAATGTATTTAGTTCAAAAATGACAAGATCTATAGCTGACATTTTAATTAATGAAGGATATATTGAAGGTTATGAAGTGTTAAAAGAAGAAACTCCAGAAATGTTAAATTTAAATTTAAAATATGCGAAAGGTAAAGAGAGAGTAATTACTGGTCTTAAAAGAATTAGTAAGCCAGGATTACGTGTGTATGCAAAAGCTAGTGAAATGCCAAGAGTATTAAATGGTCTTGGAATTGCAATAGTTTCCACTTCTGAAGGTGTTATGACCGATAAAGAAGCTAGAGATAAAAATCTAGGCGGAGAAGTACTTGCATATATCTGGTAAGGGTGACATAAATGAGTCGTATTGGAAATAGAGAACTAGTTATACCTGAAGGTGTAACTGTAAATATAGAAGAAAATTTAGTAACAGTTGCTGGAAAAAAAGGAACTTTAAAATTTGAATTTAAAGATTCTGTAAATGTAGTAATCGAAGATGGAAAAGTACTTGTAACAAGAAAAGATGAAGCAAAATCATCTAAGCAATTACATGGTACTACAAATGCAGTTATTGCAAACATGATTGAGGGTGTTTCAAATGGTTTCAAGAAAGAACTTGAAATAAACGGTGTTGGTTATAAATTCACATCTCAAGGAAGTAAACTTGGGATAAGTGCTGGATATAGCCATCAAGTAAGTTTAGCTGTACCCTCAGGACTTACAATTGAATGTCCATCAAATACCGAACTTGTTATAAGTGGTATTGATAAATGTGCAGTTAATGAATTTGCTGCAGTTGTAAGAAGAGTAAGAAAGCCAGAACCATATAAAGGTAAAGGTATTAAATATAAAGATGAATATATCCGTCGTAAAGAAGGAAAGAAAGCGGCTTAAGGAGGTAAGTAATGATAAAAAAAGAATCAAGAAATAATGTACGTAAGGCAAGACACGAAAGAGTACGTTCTAAAATTTTTGGAACAGCTGAATGTCCTAGACTAAATGTATTTAGAAGTAATGCTAACATATATGCACAAATCATTGATGATGAAAATATGAAAACACTTGCAAGCGCATCTTCCTTGGAAATGAAACTTGAAAAAAGCAATATTGAATCTGCTAAAAAAGTAGGAGTTGAAATTGCTAAAAAAGCAAAAGCTCTTAAAATAACAGAAGTAGTATTTGATAGAGGTGGATATAAGTATCATGGTAAAGTTTCAGCTTTAGCTGAAGCAGCACGTGAGAACGGTCTTAAATTTTAAGGGAGAGGAAGAGTATGAGAATAGAAAAAAACGAACCTAAAAAACAATATGAAGAAAAAGTTATATCAATAAGTCGTGTAACAAAAGTTACTAAAGGCGGACGTTCTTTTAGATTTTCTGCAACAGTAGCTGTAGGAGATAGAAAAGGAAAAGTAGGTCTTGGCAATGGTAAAGCTAATGAAGTTCCAGAAGCAATAAGCAAAGCTATTAAATCTGCTGAGAAAAATGTTTTTAAAGTTGAATTAGTTGACAATAGAACAATTTCTCATGAGATTACTGGTATATGTGGAGCAGCTAAGGTTTTAATTAAACCTGCAAAAGCTGGTTATGGAATTGTTGCTGGTGGACCAGTTCGTGATGTACTTGACCTAGTTGGTGTAAAAGATGTTGTTTCTAAAAATTTAGGAAGTAATACACAGATAAATACTGCAAAAGCTTGCATAGATGCTTTAAAAAGACAAAAAAGTATTGCACATGTTGCAGCTCTTCGTGGTAAAAAAGTAGAGGAGATTAGAGGATAATGAAATTACATGAACTTAAAAATAATCCTGGATCTACTAAAAGAAGAAAAATAGTTGGACGTGGTCCAGGAAGCGGACTTGGAAAAACTTCAGGTCGCGGAGAAAACGGACAGAAGTCTCGTTCAGGTGCTTCAATACCAATTTATTTTGAAGGTGGACAAAATCCTTTATATAAGAGAATTCCTAGAAGAGGATTTTCTAATAAGAGATTTGAAACTAAATACTCAGTAATAAATGTTGAAGATTTTAATAGATTTGAAGATGGTACAGTAGTAACACCAGAATTATTAAAAGAAACAAAATTAATAAAAAAGAGTTTAAATGGTATTAAAGTTCTTGGTAATGGAGAACTAAAGAAAAAAGTAACTGTAAAGGCAAATTTATTTACTAATACAGCAATAAATAAGATTGAAAGCAATGGTGGAAAAGCCGAGGTGATTTAAAATGTTTAAAGCATTTAAGCAATTATTTAAATCTAGTAATAAAGATTTAAGACAAAGAATTATTTTTACCTTAACTGCTTTAGCAATATTCTCACTTGGTAATGCAATAACAGTACCAGGTATGAGTGCAATAACAACTGATTTAGGGTTTCTTGAATTATTAAACGCGATGAGTGGTGGAGGATTAAAACAATTTTCTATATTCGCTCTTGGTGTTATGCCTTACATAACAGCGTCAATAATTATGCAGCTTCTTCAAATGGATATTATTCCATACTTTAAAGATCTTAAAGAACTTGGAGAAGAAGGAAGAAGAAAAACTAATCAGATAACTAGATATCTTGGAATATTTTTTGCTTTTGTAGAAGGTTATGTTTATTCATTAATGTTTTTAGGAAAAAATGGTTCACCTATGGATTATCTTGCAATCGCAACGATAATTACAGCAGGTACAGCATTCCTATTGTGGCTTGGAGATCAAATGACTACTAAAGGTATCGGAAACGGTACATCACTTATAATCATGGCAGGTATCGTAAATACACTACCTTCTATGTTTGTAAATGCATTTAAGTCATTGGTTCCAGAAGCATCAACATTATTGATAGGTATCTCATCATTTTCAATATTTATAATACTTTATATAGCAATTATAGTAGGTGTTATATTTATACAGGAGAGTGAGAGAAGAATTCCTATTCAGTATTCCAATAGAACAGTAGCAGCATATGGTAAGAAACAAACTTACTTGCCGCTTAAACTTAATTCTGCTGGAGTAATGCCTGTTATATTTGCATCAATGATATTTGCAATTCCATCTACAATAGCATATTTTGTAAAAAATCAATCTGTAAAATTATTTATAAATAATAATTTCAGTACAGAAAGTGGAGTTGGATTTGTTCTTTATATATTATTAATAATATTGTTTAATTATTTCTATACCTTTATGGTAATTAACCCTGAGGAACTAGCAAAAAATTTAAACAATAATGGTGGATATATTCCTGGAATAAGACCAGGTGGCGAAACTACAAAATATATTTCTCAAGTTATGTCTAGAATCACATTTTTAGGTGCAATATTTATAGCATTCATTGCATCACTTCCAATTATATTTACGTTTGCTACAAGTCTTCCAAGCTCAGTTAAGGTTGGAGGAACAAGTATACTAATCGTAATAGGAGTAATGCTTGAAACATATAAACAAATTGAAGGTTCACTTGCATCAAGAAGCTATAACAGGAGGTAGATCATGACAGATAAAGATATGATTTTACAAACTGGACTTAAAAATCAAGATAAAAAACCAAATAAGTTAAACTACACATATTTAGAAATAATTCACGATTTAATGCTTAATGCAAAGCAGGGACTACCTTTAGAAACAGAACATACGTTTTACGAATATGCTGAATATCTTATTATTAAAAAGAAACTTAATCTTGGAGGAATTTCTTGTGAGAGAACTACTGAGAAGAACAAAGTTCCTGTTATAGTAATGATATCACTTGAGCATGAACTTGAAGAATTAAAAGAAAAAGGACCTGCAATGTGTATGAAAAGAATAACAATATCGAATAAAGATATAAATTAATAGGAGGAAATTAATGAATTTAATATTTATAGCTCCCCCAGCAGCGGGAAAAGGTACAATTTCTGAAAAATTAAAAGAAGAATATGGATATAACCATATCAGTGCAGGAGATGTACTTCGTGAAGAAATGGCTTCAGGTAGTGAATTAGGTAATGAAATTAAATCTATAGTTGAACAAGGACTTCTTGTAGATAACAATTTAGTGAAAAGACTAATGCATAAGAAACTTTCATCTTTAGATAAATCAAAAGGATTTATATTTGATGGATATCCTAGAACTGTAGAGCAGGTTGGACATTATAAAGAAATCTGTGAAGATCTTGGAATAGAGCTAGCTTATGGAGTTTATCTTGAAATTGACAAAGATGTTGCTTTGAGAAGAGCACTTGGAAGATATAGCTGTCCTGTATGCAAAAAAGGATATAATATATATTCAGAAGAATTTAAACCTAAGAATGAAGGATTATGTGATGAGTGCAATGTAGCTTTAGAGGCTAGAAGTGATGATAATGAAGAAAGTTTCAGTAGAAGATATGATACATATTTAAATGAAACAAAGCCTGTTATGGATATTTTAGAAGCTGAAGGAAGACTTGTTAAGTTTGATTCAAATGGAGGAAGTAACATTGCTTTTGACGGACTTAAGAAATTCCTTGAGGAGAGAAAATGAATATTAAAACTGATAAAGAAATAGAGTACATGAGATATGCAGGAAGAGTTGCAAAGGGTGTGCTGGATTCTTTAAAAAGTTTTATTAAAATAGGTATAACTACTAATCAGATTGATAAATATGTTTATGACTATATAATAAGTAAAGATTGTTATCCGACTTGTTTAGGTTTTGACGGATTTCCTAAAAGTATATGTGCTTCAGTTAATGAAGAAGTAGTACATGGGATACCTGATGACAGAAAGTTAAAAGATGGAGATATAATTACAATAGATATAGGCGTGACATATAAAAACATGATAGTCGATACTGCATATACATATAAAGTAGGTAATGTAAGTAAAGAAATAGAAAATCTTCTTGAGAACACAGAAAGGGCTTTATACGATAGTATTAAAGTTATAAAAAAAGGTATTAAATTAAACGAGGTTTGTAAAAGAATCGAAAAAGTTGCTCTAAAAAACAATTATGGTGTTATTAGAGAACTTACCGGGCATGGGGTTGGACATGATTTTCATGAAGATCCCTTTATTCCAAACTATAGTAACTCTGAAAGTGAGAGAATTATATTAGAAAGCGGAATGACCTTGGCAATAGAACCGATGTTTAGTTTAAAAAAGAGAGAAGTGTGGATGCTGCAAAATGGCTGGACAATTTCCACTCAGGACAAAAGCCCTGCTGCACACTTTGAACATACAATTCTTGTAACTAACGAGGGTTATGAGATTTTGACAGGAGAGAGTGAATAAATGGCAAAAAATGGCTATATTGAACTTGAAGGAAAGGTACTTGAGGTTTTACCTGGCGGAAGCTATAAGGTAAAACTTGAAAATGGGCACATTGTAGAAGCTTGCGTTTCTGGCAAAATACGAATGAACTTGATTCGCATTTATCCAGGTGATACAGTGCTTATGGAGATACCAATATGTGATTTAACACGCGGGCGAATAATTTATAGGAAATAGTGGAGGAAGAAAATGAAAGTAAGACCATCAGTAAAAAAAATATGTGATAAATGTAAAATTATTAAAAGAAAAGGTAAAGTTTGGGTAATATGTGAAAATCCTAAACATAAACAAAGGCAAGGATAGGAGGAATTATGGCACGTATTAAGAATATTGATTTACCTAAAGAAAAAAGAATAGTTATCGCTCTTACTTATATTTATGGTATTGGTGATGCCAGAGCTAAAAAGATCTGTGCAGAAGCAAAAGTATCAGAAGATATTAGAGTAAAAGACTTAAGTTTGAATCAAGTAAACGACTTAAGAACAGCAGCAGATAAATTTGTACTTGTAGGTGATTTAAAAAGAGAAGTTGAGATGAATATTAAAACCAAAATGGAAATAAATTCATATCAAGGTACTAGACATAAAAAAGGTCTTCCAGTAAGAGGACAACATACTAGTAGAAATGCAAGAACTCGTAAAGGTAAAGCTAAGACAATAGCTAATAAAAAGAAATAGGAGGGCATAATGGCATACAATAGAAGAAAAAGAAAAGTTAAGAAAACTTTAGTTGAAGGACAAGCACATATTCATTCAACATTTAATAACACTATCGTTACTATTACTGATGGTGATGGAAATGTTGTTAGTTGGGCTTCATCTGGAACATTAGGAATAAAAGGAAGCAAAAAATCCACTCCATTTGCTGCAGGGATGAGTGCAGAAGCAGCAGGAAAAGCAGCATATGATGCAAATATGAGAAAAGTATCAGTAGAAGTAAGTGGATTAGGA
>CAZVIQ010000033.1:0-9319 GCA_964626795.1 uncultured Muribaculaceae bacterium | reverse complement strand
CCTAAAAATTATAATACTACTTTAGGAGTAGTAATAACTGTAAGAGAATATTTAAAAAGTACACATGAGATATTTGTATGTGAAATGGGTGCAAATAAGGTAGGAGATATAAAGGAAATCTGTGATTTAGTACATCCTGATCATGCAATAATAACTTCAATAGGACCTCAGCATCTTGAAACATTTCATTCAATAGATAATGTTATTAAAACTAAGTTTGAACTTGTTGACTCAATTAAAGATGGGAAAATATTTTTGAATTATGATAATAATTATATAAAAGATAGAAAAGTAGATAAAAAAAATATTACTTATGGAATTGAAAATAATAAAACAGACTATAATGCTTACGATATAAAAACCAGCAGTAAAGGTTTAACTTTTAAAATGAAAGATGAAAAAGGTAAAGAAGTACTGTTTACTACAAAGCTTATTGGAAAGCATAATGTACTTAATCTAGTCGGAGCAATCGCAGTCGCGATTAACTTTGGAATTCCAATGAAATCTCTAGTCAATAAAGTTAGAAACCTAGAACCTGTAAAACATAGATTAGAATTTCTTCCTGGATTTCCAAAAGCCTACATAGATGATGCATATAATTCAAATCCTGAAGGTGCTAAAGGCGCTTTAGATGCATTGAGTGAATTTGAAGGTACAAGAATTATTATTACACCAGGAATGGTTGAACTTGGAGAAAAAGAATATGAACTTAATTATGAATTTGGTAAATATATGTTTAAAAAATGTGATTATATAATATTGGTTGGAAAAGATCAGACAGTTCCAATTCAAGACGGAATTAAAGAAACTAAATTTGATAAAAATAAGCTATTTATAGCTAACACGATTGAAGAAGCTTTAAAAATAGCTGATAAAATAGAACCTGGTAAACAAAAGACTATTCTTTTAGAAAATGATTTGCCAGATCAATATTAAAGGAGAAGTGAAAAAATGAGAATTAAAGTTGGAGTAATGTTCGGAGGAAGAACAGTTGAACATGAGGTTAGTATTATAAGTGCAATGCAGGCTATCAAGGCGTTTGACACATCAAAGTATGATATTATACCTATTTATATTGCTAAAACTGGAGATATGTATTCAGGACCTTTTGTAGGAGAAATTGACGAATATAAGAATACTGAAGAACTTATTAAAAAAAGTAGTAAAGTTATTCTTGTTAAAAATTATGGTTCTATAGAACTTGTAAGATACCCAAAAAGATTTTTAATGCCTGAAGTAGTGTCAAAAATAGATGTTGTATTTCCTATAGTACATGGAACTAATGTAGAAGATGGAACACTTCAAGGATATTTAAAACATATTGGAGTGCCTTTTGTAGGACCTGATGTACTTTCATCAGCACTTGGAATGGATAAATATTTAACTAAACTTGTATTAAAAGATAAAAATATACCTGTACTTGATGCTAAAACATATAATAATTTTGAAGATATAGATGAAATAGAAAAAGATATAATTAAAAATATTGGAATTCCAGTAATAATAAAACCCGTAAATTTAGGAAGCAGTGTTGGAATTACTAAAGTTAAATCTAAAGAAGATTTAATTGATGCAATAAGTTTTGCATTTAAGTTTTCAAGTAAAATTATTGTTGAAAAAGCAATAATGAAACTTAGAGAAATTAACTGTTCAGTACTTGGTGATATAGAAAATGCTTCTGCTTCATTATGTGAAGAGCCTCTTAATAGTACAGATATCCTTACTTATGAAGATAAATATATGGGTGGAAGAAAAGGAAGCAAGGGAAGTAAAGGTTCTTCTAAAGGTATGCAGTCACTGGTTAGAAAACTTCCAGCAGATATTACTAAAAAACAGAAAGAAGAAGTGCAAGATCTTGCTATAAAAGCATTTAAAGCTATAGGATGTACAGGAGTAGTAAGAATAGATTTTCTATTTGATACTGAAAATGATAAGTTTTACGTAAATGAACTTAATACAATACCTGGTTCACTTTCATATTATCTTTGGGAAGCAAGTGGAATTGATTATACACTACTTTTAGATAAAATGATTTCTTTAGCACTTAAAAAAGCAAGAAATGAAGAAAAAATTATGTATTCATTTGATTCAAACATTCTTTCAGGAGCAAAACTGGATGGAGTAAAAGGCAGTAAGGGATATAATAAATTTTAATAATTCTTAATAATTTATAACTTGATATTTAAAATAATACTGGTATCATTGTTTTGTAATGGTTTTAAATTTAAAACAGTGAATGGAGTTTAGTAAATGAAAGAGGAGAAACAAAAAAGAAGATTTGGAGATCGAAAAGATGCCAGAAAAGTAAGAAAATTAGATGGAATGCACAGTATCATGGTTGATATTAAAACAGAAAGATGTGATTCAGATGTATATATTAATCAGAAAATAGATGTAACAAATTTAAAGAAGTTTATAGAAAAAAGAAATAAAGAAAATAAAAACGAAAACGAACGTATAACTTATTTTCATGCTTTTGCAACTGCAATAGCTAAAACTATATATAATAGACCGCTTTTAAATAGATTTGTTGCTAATAGAACTTATTATGATAGAAATGATGTTAAACTTGCATTTGTGGCAAAAATAGAATTTACTGATTCATCAAAAGAATTATTAACTCTTTTAGATGTTAAAGAAAACGAAACTTTATCTGATGTTACAAAAATAATAAAACTCAAAGTAAATAAAATTAGAAATAAAGATCAGAATAGTGAAAACGATGATGTTAATGGACTTATAGATATTATAGGTGCACTTCCTAAATTTTTAAGAGTACCTATTGTTGGAGGTTTTAAATTTTTAGACAAGCATGGCTGGCTTCCAGAATCAATAATAAATGATAACATATATTACAGTTCTGTTATTATGTCCAATTTGGGAAGTATTAAATGTGGTGCAATATATCATAATCTTACTAACTTTGGCACCAATTCAATTTTACTGACAATGGGTGAAGTAAAAAAAGAAAAAGTATTAAACGAAAATGGAAAAGAAGAAATGAGAGATATTTGTGAAATAGGAATAAATTTAGATGAAAGAATTGCCGATGGTTATTATTTTGCAAAATCTATTGCTTTATTTCAATATATAATAGATAATCCTGAACTGTTGGAGGGCGAAGCAAATGAAAAAGTCGAGATTAAATAAAGTAAAAGAACTACCAAGACCTTGGACTGAGTTTTATAGACCAGGAGTACCAAAGAATATAGAATATCCTGAAGGAAATTTATATGATATTTTAGAAAGAACAGCAGATAAATATCCAGGATATCCAGCTTATCAGTATTTTAGCAAAGTAGTGACATATAGAACTATGATATCTAAAATAAAAATGATAGCAGCTTCTTTAATCGCTCACGGTGTTAAAAAAGGTGATAGAGTTACTATTTGTATGCCTAATACTCCAGAAGGAGTTATGAGTATATACGCACTTAATTTAATTGGTGCAGTTGCAAATATGGTTCATCCTCTTTCGAGTACAAATGAAATAGAGTCATATTTAAAAATATCTGAATCTAAATATTTGATTGTTCTTGATTTGCTTTTAGGTAAAATAATAGAAATATTACCAAATACAAAAGTGAAAAAAGTAATTCATGTTTCAGTTTCAGAAGGAATGACTAGAACTTTAAAAACGCTATACTATGTTAAAAGTGGAAGAAAAACAAAAGTACCTAAGAATGATCCAAATATAATTTCATGGAATACTTTTATGGGATTATCTAGAATATTTGATGATTCAATGAAGGGAAATACTACTAAAGATGATTTGGCACTTATTTTATACAGTGGAGGAACTACAGGAATTTCAAAGGGAATAATGCTCTCAAACTTAAATGTTAACTCAGTTGCATTATCAAGTATGTATATGGCAGATCCTGCTAAAGCAGGCGATTCTCTTTTAGCAATATTACCGATATTTCATAGTTTTGGGCTTGCAGTCGGAATACATACACCTTTAATTATAGGAATGAAATGTATTCTAATTCCAGCATTTAATCCTAAGGAGTTTGTAAAACAAATTAAAAAATATAAACCAACACTTTTAGCAGGTGTACCATCTTTGTATGAATCATTAATTAACGGTAAATTTAATAAAAGTGATTTAGCAAGTATAACATGTGTTATAAGTGGAGGAGATTTATTAACACATGAACTAAAAGTTAAAATAGATAATTTTCTTTTAGAACACGGATCTGTTGCAAGAGTTAAACAAGGCTATGGACTTACTGAAGGAACTGGTGCATCTTGTCTTACACCAACTGATACATATAAACCTGGAACTATAGGAATACCTTATCCAGATACATATTATAAAATTATTAAACCAGGTACTCATGATGAGGCACCTATTGGAACCGATGGAGAAATTTGTATAAGTGGACCAATGGTTATGATGGGATATTTAAATGATGAGGCAGAGACTTTGCAGGTATTAAGAGAACATGAAGATGGAAGAACATGGCTTCATACTGGAGATATAGGATTCATGGATCATGATGGATTTGTATTCTTTAAACAAAGAATAAAAAGAATGATTGTATCAAGTGGATACAATATTTATCCATCATATATAGAAAGTGTACTTAATGCTCATCCTTCAATATTAACAAGCACTGTAATTGGTATAGATCACCCTAGAAAAATACAGGTGGCTAAAGCATTTATAGTTCTTAAAGAAGGAATAGAACTTAATGAAGAATTAAAAAAGGATATTAAAAGACATTGTGAAATGAATATAAGTAAATATTCGTTGCCATACGAATATGAATATAGAGAAACGTTACCTAAAACTTTAGTAGGTAAGGTTGCATATAGAGAACTGGAAGAAGAAGAAAGGAAAAAAAAGGGAGAAAATAATTAGGAGGATTTAATGTCAAAAGTACTTATTGTAGATGATGAAAAAGATATTGCTGAATTAATAAGTGATGTTTTAGTAGACGAAGGTTTTGAAACCATTATTAAATATGATGGCGAAGAAGCATTAAAAGAAATTGAAAACAATTCTTTTGACTTAATTCTTTTAGATGTAATGATGCCAAAGATTACAGGTACAGAAGTTTGCTCTAAAATAAGAAATAAGACAAACGCACCTATTATTTTTGTCACTGCTAAAAATTCGATGATTGATAAAATATTAGGCTTTGAAATAGGTGCGGATGATTATATTACAAAGCCTTTTATTATTGAAGAATTAGTTGCAAGAGTTAAAGCACATATTCGAAGAGATAATAGAGTAGAAAATAATAAAGTATATGAAATCGGCGAAATAAAAATAAATATTGAAACTATGGAAGCATATAAAAGTGGAAAACTTATAGACTTATCAACAAGAGAATTTGAATTACTTTCATATTTAATGAAAAATGCTGGGGTAGTATTATCTAAAGATCAGATTTATGAGAGCGTATGGGGTTCTACTTATGGAGATATTGGTGTAGTCGCAGTAAATATAAAAAGTCTTAGAATGAAATTTGATAATGATGAAAAATATATCAAAACCATCTGGGGACTTGGATATAAATTTGTAAAGGTAATTGATTAAATGAATATAAAAAAGAAAACAATTTACAGCATATTAATAATATTTTTTGTAAATGCTTTTTTAGTTTTTGCGTACTATAAATTCTATCTTATTGAAAAAATAAACAGTAATATAATTGAAACTTCTTTAAGATATGAAAATGATATAAAAAAATTTATAAAGAAAATTGAAACTTCTAACGAAGAAAATATTAAGAATATATGTGCAGAAATTACTAATGAATATGGTTCAATTTTAATAATTAAAGATGAAAACAATAAAATAATTTGTTCTAATGAAAAAAAAGAAGATCAGAGACCTTTTTATATTTCAACAAGAATTGTTGAAAAAAAAGAAGGTTATTATATTATTAATTATTATGATAATACAGATCCTTCAATTTCAAATTATCTTGTAATACAGAACTTTATAATTTATGAATTAATTTTATCTTTAATTGTTATTATAATTGCATTTATTCTCACTACTTTTAATATAGTAAGTCCTATAACAAAACTTCAAATGGACTTAAAAAATTATAAAATAGGTATAAGACCTAAAAGAAGAAAAATAAAAACTCAAATAGATGAAATTCAAAATAATTTTATAGAACTTATTGAAAAGATAGAAGAAGAAAAAGTAAAGCAAAATAGAATTATTGCTTCAATTTCTCATGATATTAAAACTCCACTTACTTCAATTATGGGATATGCAAGTAGACTTGATACTGCTGAATTGTCAGAAGATACTAAAAAAGGCTATATTAAGAAAATATATAATAAATCTGTAGGACTTAAAGAAATAATTGAAGAATTCGATGATTTTTTAAGTTGTAATATTGAAGGTACTTTAAAACTTGAAACTTGTAAAATATCAGACATTTTATCTTTTTTAGAAAAAGATTATAAAGAAGAACTTAAAGAAAAAAATATTGAATTTAAAATAATAAGTCATGTGAAAAAAGGGGAAATTTCAGTAGATTTATCTAAGATAAAAAGAATATTTAGTAATATAATTACAAATAGTGTTAATCATATGGGAAAAAAATGTGGTATAATTACTATAGAATGTAAAAGTTCTAAAGAATTCTATGAATTTATAATAAGTGATAATGCAGGTGGAGTAAAAGAAGAATATCTTACAAGAATATTTGAACCTCTATTTACTTCTGATCCTTCAAGAAAAATTCCGGGACTTGGATTATCAATTTGTAAAGAAATAATAGAAGTACATAAAGGTACTATATATGCAAAAAACAATAATTTAGGTGGATTAAGCATATATTTTACTATAAAAAAGGAAGGAATATAAATGAAAAGACCAGGTAATACTAATTTACCCTATAAGATTTTAAGACCAGTAATTACAGGATTATTTAAACTATATTATAATCCTAAAACTATTAATAAAATAAAGGTTCCTAAAAAAGGAGCAATAATTTTATGTGGGAATCACATACATACTCATGATCAATTTATGGCTGTAGGATGTACTAAAAGAGTAGTACATTATATGGCAAAAAAAGAATATTTTGATGGAAAGGGAGCGTTTTTCTTTAAACTTGCAGGGTGCATTCCAGTTGATAGAAGTATAAAAGACGAAACAGCAAAGGGCGAAGCAATAGATATATTAAAAAGCGGAGGTGCTTTAGGATTGTTTCCTGAAGGAACAAGAAATGAAGTAACCTGTAAAAAAGATAAATTAAATACTCTTTATGATATTTTAAAAAATGATATGTCTAAAGAAGAACTAATAAAACTAATTAAACCTAGAGGAATAAAATATACTCAGGTAGAGTTATTAATTGAACTTGAAAGTAAAAAGATAATTACTAAAGAAGAATTAAAAGAATATGTATTAGATGCTGATAGTAGTTTAAGAAAACTCTTAAAGGAAAAGAAAATCACTAAAAGTGAATATAAGAATTCGTTATTAATACCACTTAAATTTGGTGCGGTATCAATGGCTCAAAAGACAGATGCAACAATTATTCCTTTTGCAGTAAATGGTAAATATGAATTTAGAAGTAAAAACTTAAGAATAAAATTTGGGAAACCTTTTAAAGTAGAAAATATGACTTTAGAAGAAGCAAATGAGAAACTGGATAATACTATTAAAAATCTGCTTCTTGATTTGAAAGGCGAAAGCAATGGAAAAGAAGAAAATAAATAATTTTGGATATTTGTTTTTAAGACCTTTATTTTATATTTTAATGAGAACATGGTATAATCCAAAATTATATGATAAAGAAAATATACCTAAAAAAGGACCTACAATTTTAGCCTGTAATCATACTTTTGATTTGGATGGTTTTGCGCTTGCTATGGGAACTAGAAGAGGAATACATTTTTTAGCTAAAAAAGAGCTTCATGATGGAAAACTAGGCTGGTTATTTAGATTTATTGGGACCATTCCAGTTGATAGAAAAAATAAAGATGAAAATGCTAAAGATCAATCTCTGGAAGTTTTAAAAGCTGGAGCAGTTTATGGAATATTTCCAGAAGGAACAATAAATAGAAAAAAAGAAAATTTATTTTTACCTTTTAGATATGGAGCAGTATCATTTGCTCAAAAAACGAATGCTTGGATAGTACCTAGCGTAGTATATGGTAAATATAAATTTAGAAGTAAAGATTTATCTCTTAAATATGGAAAACCTTTTAAAGTAGAAAATATGACTTTAGAAGAAGCAAATGAAATGTTAAGAGAAAAAATGACTGAATTATATTACGAATTAGAAAAAATAAATAAAGAAAAGGAAAATAAAAATGTCAAAATTAGAAGAAAAAGTAAATATTCCTAAATATACTATAGGAGAAGAACTGGTAAATGCAATAAGTCATGGACTTGGAATTTTATTTTCAATAATTGCACTTGTACTTACTGTAGTTTACAGCTCAGTTCATGGTAATCCATGGGCTCTAGCTTCTTCAATAGTTTATGGAATTACTTTAATTATTTTATATACAATGTCTACTTTATATCATTCACTAAAACCAAATAAAGCTAAAATGGTATTTAGAATACTTGATCACAGCAGTATATTTCTATTAATAGCTGGAACTTATACACCTTTTACATTAGTAACTTTAAATGGTAAAGTGGGCTGGATAATATTTTCAATCGTATGGTTATGTGCTATTTTTGGTATAGTATTAAAAGCTATAGATATTAGAAAATTTAAAAAACTATCAACATTTTTTTACATTCTAATGGGTTGGATAGTAGTATTTGCATTTAAACCTCTTTCAGTTGCACTTGAAAAAGGAGGACTTTATCTTTTAGTAGCAGGAGGAATAATGTATACTGTTGGTACAATATTCTATGGAATAGGAAAAAATAAAAAATATATGCATTCAATATTTCATATATTTGTATTAGTTGCAAGTATCCTTCATTTCTTTTCAATATTATTATATGTAGTATAGAATAAAGTATAAAAAGCGACAAAATTAGTGCTTGAATAAGGCACATAATAATGATAAAATCATTCTATAGGATAGAGTGATTTTTTATGAAGAAGTATGATAAAAAATTAATGGCAATAGGAATATCTATAATAGGAATAATAGTAGTTTTAACCATAGGACTAACCTATGCATTTTTTACTGCGAATATAGGTGGTAATGAAAATGCTACCGAGACTGTAATAACAACTGGAACATTAAGACTAACTCTTACAGATACAGAAGTTATTTCACTTTCAGAAGCACTTCCAGGAGTAAGCGTAACTAAAGTATTTACAGTAAAAAACACAGGAAATGTAGCAGTAAAATATAATATAAAATTAAC
>CAZVIQ010000032.1:0-9421 GCA_964626795.1 uncultured Muribaculaceae bacterium | reverse complement strand
AAAATATGTAATTACAATGGACAAGATAGATTATAGTAGAAAAGGAATTAAGCACTTAAATATAATTGAGTTTCTACTAGATAAGAAATTCTAATTATATTTAAAAATTATTAAGAACTTTAATAGAGTTCTTTTTAAATTTAAAAAATTGTAGAATTATGTAATAAAATTTTACAAAACTAACATAAAACTATCACAATCAGAAAATATACTTATTCTGAAGGGAGTGATATTAAATGTTTTTTGCTAAAAGAGCATGGATATATGTCACAAGGAAAAAAAGTAAAGTTGTATTAATAGGTTTTATATTATTAGTAGTATCTACTTTAATATTAACAGGTCTTTTAATAAATTCTGCTTCTCAAAGTACATTTGAAGTTGCAAGGAATAAATTAGGAGCATCAGTAACCTATACTTCAGATTTATCTTCATTGATGAAGAATACTGGAGGAGAAAGACCTCAAGAAGGAGGAATGGGAACCAGAATTGAATTGCCTGATGATTATACTTCAATTACTACAAAAGAAATTGAATATATTGCAGACAACAGTAAATACATTAAAAATTATATTATTTCTACATCAATTGCCGGTGAAGCTGTAGATTTTTCTTATTATAGTGTAAGTGAAGAATCTAATGCGAGTGATAGTCAGCAATTTGGATTTCGTAAAAATAATGCAAACATTAATGTTATAGGTGTAGATACTAAATCTAAAGATAGTAAATTTAATTCAGAAGATAATGAACTAATTGACGGAAGATATTTTACAGATGAAGAAATTGAAAATGCCAGTAATGTAATAATAATTGAACAAACTATTTCTACTCTAAATAATTTGAGTATAGGAGACACTATTACTATTACAAAAGAAAATATGGGAAGGTCTACTGAAGAAGAAAATTCAGTTCAGTTGTCATATGAGATTGTAGGAATATATAAAACAAATAACCCTACAGATATTACTAGTTCTTCTAATCAGTTTATGGGATCTTTTAATTTAACTGAAAACACAATGTATGCACCGTATACTTCTTTACTCGCATCCAATATGGTTGGATTAAATGAAGATGATTTAGAAACACTTAAAAGTGAAATAGAAGAAAATGGATATGAAGTTCAAAATGTTGTATTTAATTTAAAAGATCCATCAAATATTGATGATTTTATTAAAGAAGTAAAAAATATGAAAGAAATTGATACTACATATAGAACTTTAAATGCTAATGATGCTGCATATGAGAAAATGGTCGGACCAATAGAAAACGTAGCTTCTACTTCTAAAGTATTAGTTATTGTAGTTGTTGTAGCAGGTATATTTATAATAGGATTAATTTTAATGCTATCTATTAAAGATAGAAAATATGAATTAGGTGTATTATTATCTCTTGGAGAATCTAAAATAAAGATAATTTATCAATTAATAACAGAAATGATAATAGTATCACTAATCTCAGTTACAATAGCTGTATTTGCAAGTGGCTTTATTTCTCAAGGAGTAACTAACTATTTAATTAATCAAGAAATAAACTCTACTGATTCAGAAACAAATTCTAACGATAGAAGAAATGACTTTATGCAAAGAGGATTTGTGGGTGTTGATAATTCAAGATTAGATAATATAGATGTTGATACTATTTCAGAACTTACAGTTAAGGTTAATAAGACTGATGTTTTACAGTTATATGTAATTGTAATGATTATAGTTATTGTAGGAAATGCAGTACAAGCTTCTTTTGTCTTAAAATGTAATCCAAAAGAAATATTATTAGAAAGGTAAAAGATATGTTAAGAATACAAAAAATAGAAAAAGAGTATATGGATGGTGATAAGAAAAGAAAAGTCTTGAAAGGAATAGACTATGAATTCTTTAAAGGAAAACTTTATACTATTGCGGGTCCTTCTGGTTCTGGTAAAACAACCTTTTTATCTATAATAGCAGGTTTAGATATTCCTAGTGAAGGAGACATACTCTACAATGAGAAAAATATAAATAATATAGGACTGAATAATTATAGAAGAGAAATTGTATCTATAGTGTTTCAGTCATACAATCTTATAAATTATATGACAGCTTTAGAGAATGTTGTGACAGCTATGGAAATAAGTGGAGATATTAAAGATAAAGAAAAAATTGCAAGAGAAAAATTACTTAATGTAGGACTTGATGAAGATAAAATAAACCGAACAGTGAATAAGCTTTCTGGCGGTGAACAGCAGAGAGTGGCAATTGCTAGAAGCATCGCTACAAATCCGGAGATAATATTAGCAGATGAACCAACTGGAAATTTGGATTCTAAAATACAAAGAGAAATAATTGAAATTTTTCAAAAACTTGCACATAAGGAAAATAAATGTGTAATTGTTGTTACTCACTCTGAAGAATTTGCTTCTAAAGCAGATGTAAATATTAATTTAAAAGATGGAAAATTTAAATAATTAAACTATTGAAAAACAATAGTTTTTGTTTGTAATATTACTAAATTGTAATATGAATGATATTCATAAATTAATAAAATAATGATATAATGTAAAAGTAAGAAGATGGGAGGAAACTATGCTTAAATTAAAGAATGTTTCTAAGTTTTACTATAATAAGGGAGTAGTTGCAACAGGATTTACAAAAGTAAATTTAACTTTTGAAATGGGTGAGTTTGTAGCGATAACCGGTGAAAGTGGAAGTGGTAAAAGCACCTTACTTAATGTTATATCAGGACTAGATACTTATGAAGAAGGGGAAATGTATATAAATGGCAAAGAGACTAGTCATTATCAAGATGCAGAATTTGAAGAATATAGAAAGAAATATATAGGAAATATCTTTCAAAATTTTAATTTGATAAACAGTTATACTGTATACCAGAATGTAGAGCTTATATTACTTTTAAATGGATATAAGAAAAAAGAATGTAAGAAAAAGGCTTTAGAAATACTTGAGAAGGTAGGAATTTTAGAATTTAAAAAACAAAAAGTATCTAGACTTTCCGGAGGTCAAAAGCAAAGAGTTGCTATAGCAAGAGCACTTGCTAAAGATACTCCTATTATTGTTGCTGATGAACCAACGGGTAATCTTGATTCTAAAGCAGCTAAAGAGATACTGAAATTATTATATGAAATATCAAAAGATAAACTTGTTATAGTCGTAACGCACAACTATGAACAAGTAGAGGAATATGCTACAAGAAATATAAAAATGCATGATGGTAAAATTATGGAAGACAAGTATTTAAAAGAAGAACCTAAGAAAGAGAAATATGAATTTCATGAATATAAGAATATGAGATTCTTTAATAAAATTAAAATAGGAGTTAGAAATACTTTCAACATAGCTACTAAGTTTGCGCTTTTATTTATGGTATATTTATTTATAACTTTTGCTATAACATCAGTTTATTCTTCGCTGCAAAAGCAGAGAGAGACTGCTGCAAATGAAGGGTATAATTCTTATTTTAGAAATACTTCTGATAAAAGAATTGTAATTAAGAAAGCTGATAATTCTCCGTTTACTGATGTAGATTATGAAGAGATAGAGAAACTGGGTAACATTGATAAAATAATAAAAGATGATTTAATCTTAGATGTTAGTATGAATGTGTATGCAGACTTTTTCTCATTCTATGGTAATGCACTAGGACTTAACTTCTTTGAAGGTAAACTAGATCATGGAAGAATGCCTGAAAATGAATATGAAATGATTTTAGAAGCTTCTAAAGACTTTTATGTTTTTCAACAGGGATCATTCGATGAACTTTTAGAAAAAGAATATGAAATTGCATCGAATTATTCTTCGAGTTCAGTTGGATATAAGTTAAAAATTGTAGGGGTTAAACTAACAGAAGAAAATTATAATTATGAACAGAAGTTTTATATAAGTGACAAAGTGTTAAATGATTTAAAACTTTTATCTAATCAGCAATACAGCACCATTGAAACAAATATAAACAATACAATTTATAAATCAGATCAATATTCATCGTATTATAAAGTAACACCTAACTATAATGTTCCAATGGGAGAAGCTTATATTACTGAAGATATGGATTACTTCTGTTATAAGCAAAAATGCGCTGGAACTTACATGACTGTTAATATTGAAAATTTATTTTATAAAAACAGTAAAGAAATTAAGATAACCAGAGTATATAATAAAAACAACTTTAAAAATCTAACAGGTTTGCCTAAGGAAGAATATGATTTTAGAAATGGAGAATTCTATATAAATCCAGTAGATTATAATAATTTATTTTTAAATGATTATTATCAAAGCAGTGTATTTATAAAAGATGTAAAAACTTTAGATGAAACTATAAATAGTCTTAAAGACTTAGGCTTATCTACAATGTATGTAAAAGACTCTATGGTAAGATATGAAGGCTCACAGCAGGTACTTGATATAGTTAGAACAGTTTTTATAATAATTCTGATGGCTGTATTATTCTTTGTAAGTTACTTCATAATTAAGTTAATTTTAAAATCTAGAAACATTTACTTTTCAACAATTAGGATACTTGGAGCTTCTAAAAAAGTTGCAAACAGTCTTTTAAAAATAGAACTCTATGCAGTAGTCAATATGGCTTTTCTAATATATATAATATTTATATTATTATTTAAATTTGAGTACTTGAAAATTGATTATATTAGAAAACTAATAGAATATTTAACAGCAGGAAATTACATTCTTATTTATGTAATACTTATTCTGATGTCATATTTAATAGCGAATAGATTTTCAAGAAAATTATTTAAGAAGTCTGCCATGAATACTTATAGGGAAGAGGTGTAACAATGATAAAATTAGAAAATGTTAATAAATACTTTAATAGATTTAAGAAAAATCAAATTCATGTTATAAACAACACTTCTTTAGAATTTGGAGATAATGGACTTGTTGCTTTACTCGGCCCAAGTGGATGTGGTAAAACAACTCTATTAAATTCCGTTGGTGGTCTTGATAGAGTGAATAAGGGTAAAATCTTTATTAATGGTAAAAAGATAACTAGAAGAACTTCTCATTCAATTGATAAGATAAGAAATCTTAATATAGGATATATATTCCAGGACTACTTACTTGTTGATAACTTATCAGTTTTCAACAATATAGCATTGCCTCTTAGAATGCTTGGTATTAAAGATAAAGAAGAAATAAAGAAAAGAGTTAATTATGTACTTGAAAAAGTAGGAATGTATAGATATAAAAACAGACCTGCTGCTATGCTTTCAGGTGGTGAAAGACAAAGAGTTGGAATTGCAAGAGCTATTGTTAAAAATCCATCAATTATTATTGCAGATGAACCAACTGGAAATTTAGATTCAAAAAATACAATTGAAATAATGAATATAATTAAATCAATTTCAAAAGAGAAACTAGTTTTACTTGTAACACATGAAAAAGAGTTAGCGCATTTCTATGCTTCAAGAATAATAGAGCTTAAAGATGGTAAAGTAGAATCAGATTTAGAAAATAAGCATGATAATGAACTTGATTACAGAATAGATAATAAAATTTATTTAAAGGACTTTGAATCACATAAAGTTATTTCAGATAATAATTATAAAATAAATTACTATTCAGATAAAGATGATATATTAAATGTTGATATTGTAATTAAAAATGGAAATATATATATTCAAAGTAATACTAAAGAAAAAGTAGAAGTAATTGAAGAATCTACTAATATAGAGTTTGTAGATGATCATTATAAGAAAATTGATAAGAAAGAGTATGAAAATTATGATTTTCATTTAGAAGAATTTGGAAATAAAAAATTAAAGTATGCTTCAATTTTAAATCCAATTACTACCATTACAAATGGTTTTAAAAAAGTGTTTGAATATTCATTCTTAAAAAAGTTATTATTGGCAGGTTTTTTTGCTTCAGGCATGTTCATACTATACAGTATAAGTAATGCATTTGGTGTTACTAATATAAAAGATGAAAAATTTGTTACAGTTAATAAGAATTATTTAGAAATAATTAGTAAACAAACTAAAGTTGATGATTATTTATCTTATGAAGGTAATGAGGAAGTATTTTATATCATGCCAGGTGATAGTCAAGTAATGTTTAATGTTAAATATACTGATTTTTATCAAACTAGTAGTGTTACGGATTCATTAAATGGTTCACTTTCAGATATTGAAATTATAAATGAAAATAGTTTAATAAGTGGAGTAATGCCTTCAAATGAATATGAAATTGTTGTAGATAAGTTTTCATTAGATAGATTGTTTGAAAACAACTATGCTAAACAGGCGGGTTATGGAACCTATGAAAAGTTTTTAGGTAAAGAAGTTTACATCGATAATATGAAAGCTTTTAAAATAGTGGGAATTTGTAACGAAAACAGTCCTTCAATATATGTTAACAGATCTCAGTTTATTAACATAATTGCTAATAGTAATTCTAATATGTGGTATGAAAGAGGTTATTACAGAATGGATATTGCTGAAGAACCTACGAACAATGCACAGGTAATTGATTACACACTTAGACAGGATAGTATTTCTTTAGAAAAAGGAAGATGGCCTACTAATGATTATGAGGTGGTTGTTAATATTTCCAATAAAGATGCTATGCCACTTAATAAATATATTAATGCAAAAGTAAATGATAAAAATTTATTAGTTGTAGGATATTATTATGATAAATATAAAAGTGATGAATATTTAGTTAATAATAATACAATAAAATACAATGTAATAAATACTAAAGAAAATATTACTATTTATCCAAAAGATAAAGAAAGAACTCTGAATGTATTTAGAGAACTTAACTTGAATATTGAAGATACATATGAAAAGGCAAGAAATGATTACAAGAAGTCTATCAGTGAAAGTGTTAATATTGCACTTATAATTTCAGGAATTGTGCTTACTATATCATTTGTTGAAATATTCTTAATGATTCGTTCATCATTCCTTTCTAGAATAAAAGAAGTTGGAATCTATAGAGCAATCGGTGTTAAGAAGATGGATATATTTAAAATGTTCTATGGAGAAATAATCGCGATTACCTCAATGGCAGGATTAACAGGGATGCTATTTATGTATTATATAATAAGTAAACTAATAACAGTGTCTTATATTGCAGACTTATATATGCTTAATATAAAAATTATCGGACTATCAGTAGCGCTTATGTTTATATTTAATGTCGCTGTAGGGCTTATTCCAGTATTTAATACAATTAAGAGAACTCCAGCACAAATTTTAAGTAGAATTGATATAGATTAGGAGAAAAATGAAAACAATTAAAGAAGCGGATTTAAAAGGAAAAACAGTAATTGTCAGAGTTGATTATAATGTTCCTATTAAAAATGGAATTATAGAAGATGAAAATAGAATAAAAGAAAGCTTAGATACTATTAAATATTTACTGGAAAATAACTGCAAGATAATATTAATGTCTCATCTTGGTAAAGTAAAAACTATCGAGGATAAAGATAATAACTCATTAGACGTTGTATCAAAAAAACTTGGTGAACTTTTAAATATGAATATTTATTTCAGCAGAAGTACTAGAGGTGGAGAACTTGAAAGCAAAATAAATTTATTAAATTTTGGTGAAATATTACTTATGGAAAATACAAGGTTTGAAGATATTCCTAATGAGCTGGAAAGTAAATGTGATGATGAATTATCTAAATACTGGGCTAGTCTGGGAGAAATATTTATTCTGGATGCCTTTGGTTCATGTCACAGAAATCATGCTTCTACTTATGGAATAGGTAAATATTTACCAACGTACGCAGGTTTCTTAGTTGAAAAAGAACTTAAAATACTTAAAGAAGTAATGGAGTCTCAAGATAAAATTGTTATATTAGGCGGTGCTAAAGTTGAAGATAAATTAACAGTAGTTCAAAACTTAATAAACAGTTCAAGCAAAATGTTAATAGGTGGAGTAATGGCATTTACTTTTCTTAAAGCAAGTGGAGTAGAAGTTGGACCTAATTTTGTAGATTTTGAAAAACTTGATGAAATAAGAGATCTTTATAATAGATATAAAGAAAAAATAATACTTCCTTTAGATTTCCTAACTGATTCTGGGATAAAAAATGCAAATGAATTAGATGCACTTGCATATGATATCGGTCCACTTACAATAGAATTATTTAAAAAAGAACTTACATCAGGTAGTCTTGTAATCTGGAATGGTACTTTAGGAAAGTTTGAAGAAGCAACTTTTGAAGCAGGTACTAAAGAAATGCTTGAATATTTAAATGAAAGTAATAAAAAAGTAGTTATAGCTGGAGGAGATACTGGAAGTGCTGCACATAAATACAATTTAGATTTTTATTACGTATCAACAGGCGGAGGCGCTACACTTGAATATCTAAGTGGTAATAAATTTAAAACATTGGAGAATGCTGAATGAAAAAAATAATTCTTAACCATAAAAGTTATTTGAATTATGATGAAATAGTAAATTATAAGAAGGAAATAGAAAAGATAGAAACAAAGTATGAACTTATACTTTTTCCTTCAATAATTTACTTATCACTTTTTAATAAAAGCAAAATGAAAATAGGAGCACAGAACTTCTACAGTTATAGCTTTGGATCTTATACAGGTGAAATTAATTTAGAATCTTTAAAATATATGGATATAAACTATACTTTGGTTTCGCACAGTGAAAGAAAAAGATTTGAATTTGAGAACTGTGAACTAGTAAAAGAAAAATTAAATACAAGTCTATGTTCTAATTTTAATACTATACTTTGTGTAGGTGAAAAGGAACTTACTAAAAATCCTTTTAAATATATAAAAAAAGAACTTGATTATTTTTTAAACAGTGTAAATGAAAATACTCTTAATCATTTAATCGTTGCTTACGAACCAAGCTTTAGTATAGAAAATGAAAGTCAATGTATTGATAAAATAATAGATGTTACAAAACAAATTAAAGAATATTTTGATAAGAAGTATAATATTCAAATGGAAGTATTATATGGAGGGTCAATAAGTAAAGATAATATAGAAGAAATATTAAACTTTACAGACGGTGTTCTCATAGGAAAAAATAGTACAGATATTAATACACTGAAAACGATATTAAAAGAATAAAAAAGAACTCTTAAAAAAAAGAGTTCTTTATAATTTTAGAAATAAAAATGGATAGTTCCCCCTGAGAACTATCCGGAAAAAAGAATAAAAAGGGGTTGGCTAGTGTGATACTAGCACCAATTCGCCTAAAGTGAATTGGTAAGTCTATATACTAAAGTAAAAAGCTATGTTTGTCAACCTTTTTTGATAAAAATTGCAGAAATTTTATGATATCTTTATGATACCTTAAATAAAATTCTTTCATGGCTAATTTTTTAGTTAAAATATTATCATAAGAACTGACATTTTTATACAAAATTAAAATGCAACTTTAAAAATGTATAAATCATATCATTTTTATTCTTTTTAATTAGTTATATT
>CAZVIQ010000031.1:0-9558 GCA_964626795.1 uncultured Muribaculaceae bacterium | reverse complement strand
CCAATTGCATTATTAAACGCAGATGAGATAGATTATGCAGGAGTAATATATTCTCTAAGTAGTATAGATTCATACATAATGGAAAATGCAACAAGTAACCATTGGTGGACAATGTCGCCGTGTGGCTGTTATGGGTCGAGTGCGCACGAGTTCCATGTGCGTTCGTCGGGTTTTCTGTTCAGCAGCAATGTGGACGATACTTACGGGGCGCGGGCCTCAGTTTCTCTAAAATCTTGTATCACCGTTTCTGGAGGAAACGGTAGTAAATCCACACCATATGTACTGTCAGATAGTGCCTGCACATAACTATAACAAGGTGTCCTCGGAAAACCCTTTCCGAGGACCGTATAAAAAAGTATTAACTTTCAAATGAAAGAATAACAGGAGCAAGAACTTTACCAACACCAGGAACTGAAAGTAAATGGGAATCTAAGTTGTCATATAGTTCTTTGATTTTAACATCTAAATCTTCTATCTGAGATTCTAAGAATATTATTTGATTAACAATTTGTTTTATTTCAAAAGAACAGGCATTAGAAGCATACTTTGTACCAAAAGAAACTTTAGCTATTTCTTTTAAATTTAAAGCAGTATTCTTACCAAATTTACCTTTAGAATATTTAGATAAGATATTAGATAATTTAGTAGTATTGATTTTAATGATATCTTCAGGAGTTGGGCATTCAAGGAGAATTTGTTTTGAAGAGTTACCAAAAATATCACAAAACAATGATTCATATTCTGGAAATACCTTATCTAAGATACCTATTACTTGAGTTTTTAAAGAAACAATATTATCAACCATGTTAGAACGAAATCTAGTAAGTTGTTTTAAGGCTAAGATGTCTTCAACAGGAAGGTTAGAAGATTCAGTTCCAAAAACTCTCAAGTAATCAGAAATAATAATAGAATCAATGACATCATTCTTTTGTTTTCTGAGAGAATAAGAAGAACGATAAGATTTTATTTGATAAGGGTTAAACACGGAAACATTAAAGTTATCGCCAACAAGAGAAGAAAATATTGATAACCAATAATGACCTGTGGCTTCCATACCAACTAAAACTAAAGATAAATCATCAACTTTTGAAGAAACGATTTCTAATAAGGTTTTATAACCTTCATTAGAATTAGTGAATTTGATATTTCTAATCACAACTTTACCATCTTGATCTAATAAGGAAGCAACATGATTAGTTTTAGCAATATCAATACCTAGATAAAACATAAAATCAACTCCTAAATAAAATAATAGATAGAGGCAAATGCCCTCAGTAGCTTTACAGGATATAACCTCGCAAGGAAAGACAATAATCAACAGATTAATTCTTAAACAACTTATTAATATCCAAACTGTAAAGAAGAGGCTTTAGTCTAATTCAAGAACCTAATGTTCAAGGAGGTTACCAAAACCACTCTATCTCTACAAACATTATAATATAAATCAAAGAAGAAATATAAAATAATGAGTTTTTAGATATCTCTTAACAAAAATCTAAAATGAAAATGTAGTTAAAAAATATCTAACTACATTATACGAGGAGGATATATATATATGGAGATGATGATAATGTACTTTCTGGAGTAACAGTAGAACTACATAGTGACCCAATAATAACAACTACAGATGCAAATGGATACTATGAAATAGAAGATGCACCAGTAGGAGTGCATACATTATATATAAAACAAGGTGAAACAGTACTAGCAAGTAAAGAAGTAACTCTTGCATCATCATCAGAATCAAAAATAAATAACGAAGAGATAAGTCTACCAGATAAAGTACAAAAGTATGTAAACATCAAAGTAGATAATGGAGAGATTGATATAATCAAACTCTAATATCTGTAATTACCATGAATGGTATCTTTACACAAAGTTTTTTACACTCTCATATTTTTAAATATTATTATTTCTAATAAACTCCCTTAATATTTTTATTAAGGCTCTTTTTTCTATGCGCGAAACATAGCTTCTGCTGATTTTTAGTTTTTTAGCAATTTCTTTTTGAGTTAGTTCTTCGGTATTCATAAGTCCATATCTCATTATAATAATATCTTTTTCTCTTTCTGAAAGTACTGAAATATATTCCTTTAAAAGAAGAATATTGTCTTTTCTAAATATATTTTCTGAAAAGTCTTCAATATCATCTTTAAGAACTTCTCCAAAAGTTATTTCATTGCCATCTTTATCGAATCCGAGAGAGTCATTAAGTGAAATATTATTTATGTTTTTTTTGTTACTTCTTATAAACATTAGAATCTCATTTTCTGCACATCTGGCAGCATATGTATTAAGTTTAACACCTTTTTCAAGAGAAAAAGAATCTATTCCTTTTATAAGTCCAATAGTTCCAATACTGATTAAATCATCAGTATCCATTTTATAGTTTTCATATTTTTTAACAATATGCGCTACAAGTCTCAAATTATGTTCAATAAGTTTATTACGAGCATCTTTGTCTCCTGCTTTAGTTAGCTGTATTGCTTTAATTTCTTCTTCTTCACTTAATGGATCTGGAAATACATTTATGGAGTAGCTTGTAGTAAAAAACAGACATTCCTTTAAAAACTCAATTAATTTTTTTAACAATTTAAATCACCTAGTTAAGTTTATTTAACATACAATAAATATATTCACCATAAACAAAGGGGTAAAATGTTTTTTTTATAAAAAACAGATAGAAATGAAAAACATTCAAATGTAAAATAGTTAAAAAAGTTTAAAAAAAACATTGCATATTTATATAACCTGTACTATACTTAAAATAACGGAGAGGTAAATATGAGAGAAGATGTTTTTAATGACTTGGTTGTCGTTAAGAGAAGCGGCCAACGTGTCTCTTTTAATGGCGCTAAGATTGCACTAGCAATTAAAAAAGCTTTTGATAGTATCTATAGTGAAGATAAAGAACAGGATGTAAACAAAGTTTATGAATCTGTTCTAACAAAACTTGCTACAGACTATTCTGGAAGAAAAACAATTAACGTTGAAGATATCCAAGATATTATCGAAGAAGAACTAAAAAAATTAAAATATAATGAAATTTATGATTCTTTTAAAAAGTATAGAGAAAAAAGAGCTATATCAAGAGAACTATGCTCTGAAAAAGAACAACATAAATTTGCTCGTAATATAGAAAAATTAATATGTCTTTGTGAAAATATAAATGATTTCAGGCCAAATGAAATACTTTTAAATTTTGGTAAATCAGTAGCGCAGGAATATACTAAATCCTATTTACTTGAAACTAAAATTCAAAGAGCACATGATGAGGGAAAAATTCATATACATAATTTAGAATTTTATCCTCTTGGAATCTTTTCTTCTTGTCATTTTGATTTATCGTGTGTAAATTTAAATCCTTATAATGATTTAACATATTTAAGCGATATACTTACTGGTTTTTCAAAAGAAATATGTGGAGAAGTTTCATTTCCAAGTATAGATTTTATTTTAAAAGATTACATAGTAGATAAATTCAAAAACATTTATTTGAGATTTATTAAAAATTATCTTATTTTTACAGGAGTTATGGATTATATTAATTTTATAAAACTTAAAGAAGAGCTGAGTAAAATAGATAGTTTGATAATAAATGAAAAACAATTTAAAGATTTTATATTAAATAAAGAGATAGAAAGTATTTTTAAAAAAGCCTATAATGATGCAACTTTAGAATTTAAAGATAAAGTAAAAGAAGATTTAAGAATATTTATATTAAAACTTGAAAACTGTGATTCAAAAATAAATAATAATAAATTCAGTATTAGTTTTGGAACAAATGATTCATATGAAGGTAGACTAATAAATGAAATACTTATTAATGTAATAGAGGAATTAATAGGACTTAAAAATGTAGAATTTATATATAAAATTAAGAAACAGATTAATTACTCAGAAAACGAAGTAAATTATGATATATATCTAAAAATAATGAATTTAATAATAAATCATAAAAATATAAATATTTCTTTTGTAGATACACTTTTTAATAAAAATTCAAATAAAGACTTTAAGCACGATATAGAATACTTTAGTGATGGAAGAAGAATTTATAATAACGTTTTTCAAGATAAAAAGATTAGTATTGGTAGAATGTCTTTAGGAACAGTTTCTGTTAATCTTTCATTGCTGGGACTTAAATATAGAAATAAATCTAAAAAAGAATTTTATAGTGAACTTGAAGAGATATTAGAAATTTGTAGAAATTCATTACTGGGATCATTTGAAATAAAAGCAAATAAATATAGAAATAATTTTAGTTATTTATTTAGAGATAATACTTTGATAGATTTAGAAAAACTTGAAGAGGGACAGAAAGTAAGGAAAGTTATTAAGCAGGGTACGTTTAACATAAATGTTATGGGACTTAGAGAATGTGTACATTCACTTTCACAGAAAGAAAACTTTAGTAAAGAGAATATAAATACATGCTTAGAAGTTATAACTTTTATAAGAAAAGTATGTGATAAATATACTTCTGAATTAAAACTCAATTTTACTGTTAGTGAAATAGAGAATGAAAAAGTATCAAGTTCATTTATTTCTATAGATAAATCTATTTATGGTAATATAAAAAGCATTACTGATAAAAATAATTACTCACATGTATTTGAGAATCTTGATATTAACTTTGAAGAAAGATTAAATTATGAATCTAAATTTCAAAGTTTGTTAAATGGAGGATATGTAATAAATATACCGGTAACTAAGAATAAAAATTATAAAGAATTATTAAAAGAAATGGAAATAATTAGAAATAACAATGTAGGATTTGTAAAATTCAATACAAATAATTATAATAGTTAACCAAGAAGGAGGAGATTATAGTGGTTAGTACTGTACTTATTGAAAATAAATTAAAAGTTATAAAAAGGGAAGGTAAAAAGGTTGATTTTAACGGAGAAAAGATTGCTGTAGCAATTAAAAAAGGTTTTGATAGTGTTTCTAATGAAGCATATACTGAAAAAGATATGAACGATGTTTATAATGCTGTTCTTAAAGATATTAAAGAAAATTATAACGATGTTGAATTTATTAAAATAGAAGAGATTCAAGATTTAATAGAAAAACATTTAAAAGAAAACGGATATCTAGATATATTAGAATCTTTTTCAAACTATAGAGAAAGAAGAAATGAATCAAGAAAGATTTTCTTCTCAAGACAGCATAAACTTGTAAAAGCAATAGAAATTTTATCATTAAGAGAATCTAAAGAAGATGATTCTAAAAGAGAAAATGGCAATGTTGATGGAGATACAGCAATGGGAACTATGCTTCAGTATGGAAGTACAGTTTCAAAAGAATTTGCAAAAGCATATCTAATGAAAGCTAAGTTTGCTGAAGCTCATGACAGTGGGCAGATACATATTCATGATATGGACTTTTTACCAATGGGAACTACAACATGCTGTCAGATTGATTTGCTTGAACTATTTAAAGATGGTTTCTCAACAGGTCATGGACACTTAAGATGTCCTAATGATATTATGAGCTATAGTGCACTTGCTGCAATAGCAATACAGTCTAATCAGAATGATCAGCATGGTGGACAAAGCATTCCTGCTTTTGATTACTTCATGGCACCCGGAGTTTTAAAAACTTATAAAAAACAGTTTAAACAAACTTTATTTGACTTTCTAGATTTAAATGGTTTTCTTAACTTGCTTAATGTTAAAGCATTAGAGAAAGATATAGATAAAATCAAGAATATTGATCCTGATATAAAGATGTTTGAAAAATATTACAGCAAAAGTGAAGCATTAGAAAGAATATTTATAAAAGCTAAAAATAGAGCATTAGAAAAAACTGATAAAATTACTTTTCAGGCTATGGAAGCGTTTATTCATAATTTAAATACTATGCATAGTAGAGCAGGTGCTCAAGTTCCATTTTCATCGGTGAATTTTGGAACAGATATTTCACTTGAAGGAAGAATGGTAATTAAAAATTATCTTTTAGCTACTTATGCTGGATTAGGTAAAAATGAAACTCCAATATTCCCAATATCAATTTTTAAACTTAAAGAAGGAGTTAGTTATAATCCTAAAGATCCTAACTATGATTTATTTAGACTGGCTTGTAAAGTTTCAGCTAAAAGGTTATTTCCTAATTTCTCATTCTTAGATTCTTCATTTAATAAACCTTATTATGTGCCAGGAGACTATAAAACAGAAGTTGCATACATGGGATGTAGAACAAGAGTAATGGCTAATGTGGCAGATCCTTCAAAAGCTATAACTCCAGGAAGAGGAAATCTTTCATTTACATCAATAAACTTACCTAGACTTGGTATTAAATATGGAATAATAAATAATAAAACTCCAAATATGGATGAATTTTATAAGGAACTATCTGATTTAATGGAACTAGTAAGAGATCAATTACTTGAAAGATTTGAAACACAATGTTCTAAAAAAGTATACAATTTTCCATTCTTACTTGGGCAAGGTATATGGATAGATTCAAAAACATTGAAGCCTGGAGATAGAATTAAGAGAGTGCTTAAACATGGAACTCTTACTATAGGATTTATTGGACTTGCAGAATGTTTGAAAGCACTTATAGGAGAACATCACGGAGAAAGTAAAAAAGCACAGGAACTTGGACTTAATATAATAAGATTTATGAGAAAAAAATGTGATGAATTTGCAGAAGAGTATAAACTTAATTTTACACTAATCGCAACACCGGCAGAGGGACTTTCTGGAAGATTTACTGCAATAGATAAATCAATATATGGAATTATTCCGGGTGTTACAGATAAAGATTATTATACAAATTCATTCCATGTACCAGTGTATTACAATATTTCAATTCAGAATAAATTGAAAATTGAAGGAATGTATCACTCTTTAACAAATGCAGGTCATATAAGTTATATAGAACTTGATGGTGATGTAACAGATAATGTAGATGCTTTTGAAAAAGTTATAAGACTTATGAAAGAAAGTGATATTGGTTATGGAGCGGTTAACCATCCTGTTGATAGAGATCCTATCTGTGGTTTTACAGGAGTAATAAAAGACCAGTGTCCTGGATGTGGAAGAACTGAAAGTGATGGAGTTGCTTTTGAAAGAATAAGAAGAATAACTGGTTATCTGGTAGGAACTGTTGATAGATTCAATAATGGTAAAAAAGCAGAAGAACACGATAGAGTAAAGCATAATTTTAAGTAGGTGATTGTTATGAAAATTAGACTTGCAATGAAAGAAATTCAAATTGGAAGTATTGTTGATGGTGAAGGTATACGCGCTGTAATATGGGCACAGGGATGTTCACATAAATGCAAAGGATGTCATAATCCAGAAACTCACGCTTTTAGTGCAGGATATGTAATGGAAGTGGAAGAACTTTATAAAAAAATTGATGAATTAGATTTAGAAGATGGAATAACACTTACTGGAGGAGATCCTTTCTTTCAGATAGATGCTTTTTCGCTTGTTGCTAAATATGCGAAAGAAAAGGGCCTTAATGTCTGGTGTTATACTGGTTTTACATTTGAAGAACTGCTAAATAATCCAAATGCACTTAAATTATTGAAATATATAGATGTTTTAGTTGAAGGTAGATTTGTACTGGAAGAAAGAAGTTTAACACTACCGTTTAGAGGTTCAAAAAATCAAAGAATATTAAATGTTAAAAGAAGTTTAAGTGTAGGGAGAGCTTCTGTAATTCAAAAATATTCAAAAGAGAAGTCAATTTATAATACAAAAGAACTGACTACTCAAAGATAAAACAAAATGATATAGCACAATATGACAAATATAGTGCTTGAACAATACACAAAACAATGATAAAATTACACTATGAAAGTAGTGTGATTTTTTTGAAAAAATATAATAACAAATTATTAGCAATAGGCTTTTCTATAATAGGACTTGTAATATTAACAATTATAGGACTTTCATATGCATTTTTTACTGCAAGTGTAACAGGTAATGAAAATGCAAACCAGACTGTTATAGAAACAGCAGATTTAAGATTAGTATTTAATGATACAGATATATTATCACTAGATAATGCACTTCCAGGAGTAAGTTCTTCTAAAATATTTACAGTAACTAATACGGGAAGTGTAAGACAAAGATATGATATAAATATAACAAATGTAGTAAATACATTTATAAATAATGAACTGGTTTACACAATAACAAGTGATAATGAGGATGGAGGAGAAGTACTAGAGACACCTATGCCAACAGAAGAAGCAACACTCTTAACTTCATATATAGATCCAGAAGTAACGATTACATATGAAATAACAGTAAAGTTTAAAGAGATAGGAAGTAATCAGAATGAAAACCAGGGAGCAATCTTCAGTGGTAAGTTACAGATAGTACCAAGAATAATGGGAGTAGCTCTAGGAGGATATGTATATGGAGATGATGACAATATACTTTCAGATGTAACAGTAGAACTAAACAGTGATCCAATAATCACAACAACAGATGAAGAAGGATACTATGAAATAGAGGATGCACCAATAGGAATTCATACTTTATATATAAAACAAGGAGAAATAATATTAGGAAGTAAAGAGATAACATTAATATCATCTAAAGAATCACAAATAAGAGATAATACAATATACTTACCAGATAAAGTACAGACATATTTAAATATAAAAGTAGAAAATGAACTAAATATATACTTAAAAGAAATACCAATATTTATAGTAGATAAAATATTATCAGACAATACAGCACAAAGTGATGAAAGTATAGATTTTACACAACCATCATCAGTGACAAATGGAAGAGGACTATATTATACAGAAGACAGTGCTACATATGGAGAAGATAACACAAGAATATATTACTACAGAGGAGCGGTAAATAATAACTGGGTATCATTTGGTGGATATTTATGGAGAATAGTAAGAACAACAAGTGAAGGTGGAGTAAAACTTGCATACTCAGGAGATGCATCAGGAACCTCAAGTGCATTTATAAATACTTCAACGTTTAATTCAGCCCTTAATAATAAATATTATGTAGGATATACTTATAATTTGAGTGGGTATACAAATATGCCTCAGACAGACAGTACAATAAAAACAGTAGTCGATACCTGGTATAATACTAATCTAAGCAGTTATGCAAGTTATTTAAGTGATACTGCAGTATATTGTAATGATAGAAGTAGTGAAAGAATAGATGGAAGTATTACATATTATCCGGCATATGATAGACTAGTAACAAATAAAAGACCGACATATGCATGCCCTTCAACAAATCGAAGTAGATATACAGTAAGCACAGAAACGGGAAATGGATACTTACAAAAACCAATTGCATTATTAAACGCAGATGAGATAGATTATGCAGGAGTGGTAAGGACACCATCTAGTGTAGATTCATACATAATGGAAAATGCAACAAGTAACTATTGGTGGACAATGTCGCCGTCTTACTGGAGTGGGTCGTATGCGAACGAGTTCTATGTGTCTTCGTCGGGGGCTCTGAACAACTACCATGTGGACTATACTAACGGGGCGCGGGCCTCAGTTTCTCTAAAATCTTGTATCACCGTTTCTGGAGGAAACGGTAGTAA
>CAZVIQ010000030.1:7701-9641 GCA_964626795.1 uncultured Muribaculaceae bacterium | reverse complement strand
ATATTTATCATAAATGCCGGAGTAAACGGAATTGAAATTAAAACTGTTAAACTTCCAAGAGATATGTTTGAAAATCTAGTCATAAGATTAAGTACTCTTTTTCTATCTTTAATAAGCAAATTAAACTTTTTATTAAATCCCTTTCTGAAAATCATAAAAGACATAATACATCCCAGTACAGTAAAAATCCAGGAGATTATAAAACCCAGTAATTGACCAAATACTATAAAATTTATACCTATAAAGACAGCAAGTGGAAGGAATGGGAAAATAGACTCAATTAAAATCAAGATACAAGCAAAAATAGGGCCTAATGCCCCTAAAGAATTTATAAAATTAATAATTGTTTCATTATAACTTTCCATACTTTTCCTTCTCTTTAATTATACTATATCTATTTTTCCAGTACAATAGTATTATACCCCAAATAATTCAGAATAATTGATGCCCTTTTAGAAAGTTTACCACTAGGGCAATATAAATAATAGGTTTCATTTTTACTCAAATACTCTCTATAATTATTTACTAGATCATCATAAGGAATATTTATTGAACCATTTAAGTGTGAAATGTTATAAATACTTCTATCTTGCACATCTATTATTTTATATCTTCTATTTATAAAATTAAAACTTTGTTTTTCCATAAAATCACCTATTTTATTATATGAAAAAAACACTTTTGATAAAGTGTTTTAATCTATAAAGTTACATTATGATATACATTACTTACATCATCAACTTCCTCAAGCATTCCAAGCAATCTTTCAAATTTCATTCTATCTTCATCACTTAGAGTAATATTATCTTTTGAAAAATATGATATTTCATCTAATTCAAAATTAATATTATTAAATGCAGATTCTAAAGCTGTTTTTACTTTTGCAAGAGCTGTTACTTCAGAGTATATAACAACAGTATCTTCATCTACTTCAATATCATTTACATCAACATCATTTTCTATCAAAGCATTCATTACATCTTCTTCAGTAACACCCTTTACTCCAACCATTCCTAAGTGTTCATACATATATGAAACAGCTCCCTGTGTTGCAAGTTTTGCTCCACATTTATTAAATGCTGTTTTAATTTCACTTATGGTTCTATTTGTATTATCAGTTAGACATTTGATGATTAAAGTGCAGTTACCTGGTCCAAATGCTTCATATTCACAGGTTTCATAGTTTTCTGTCACACCTTTTTTAACTTTGTCAATGTTTCTATTTATAACATCAGTAGGTACCTGTGCCTTTTTTGCTTTCTCTACTACTCTTTTTAATACCATATTTGAATTAGGATCAGGATTGCCTTTCGCAGCCTGATAAATCTCCTTGGCGTAAATTGAGTATAATTTTGACTTAGCCGCAGCGGTTTTTGCCATTGATGCTGCCCTAACTTCATGTGCTCTTCCCATATTTTATTGCCTCCTCACTTAAAATCCTTTAATATATTACTACATATTTTATTTTTTTGAAAGCCCCATTCCTATTGTTTCATCTACTTTATTTTTAATTTCAGATAATTTTATTTTATTTGTTTTTTCTATCTGTTTTTCCATATCCCTATAATTTAGTACAAGACCTATAACAAAAATATATGCCATTAGGTAAAACCATAATAAGATTATTATTATTGAAGCAAGACTTCCATAATATAAATTATATGTTGTTATCGCAAAGTCATTTATATAAACTGAATATACCGCAGATATAATCACCCACCCTGCTGTTGTAAAAAGTGCACCTTTATTAACATATTCACTTTTTATTTTTTCATTAGGCGCTATTGTATAAATTAGTTTTACAAGTAAAAATACTATTATTATTGATATTGGATATTTTAAAATTGGATAAAGCATATTAAATGTAAATGTAATCTCATTTTGAATTCCAATATAGCTGAATAGTTTTAATATACTTTGTCCAAACATAGGAACAACCA
>CAZVIQ010000030.1:3959-7601 GCA_964626795.1 uncultured Muribaculaceae bacterium | reverse complement strand
ACAGTTTCTTCTAAAAATTTCATCACAACATTAAAAGATAAGCTAAAAGAAGTCGCTGCATATATAAGTATAGTTATTATCGGTATCGTAGAAGTAAAAAAGAAATATGCAAGATTAGCTGGTAAAACTGTTATTTCCTTCTTAGTAAAAATATAATAAAATTCTTTAAAGAAATCTTTAACTTTTTTCATTAGCAATTTCCTTATTCTCTTGTACCATTATAAGAGCTTCATTTATTGCATCATCTATTGTTTTAATCTCATCATTTATCATTGAATATCCTACTGAAACACCATAGTCCTTGCATGGAAGTGCATTTTTAAGTTCTTTATTAAGTTTATGAATATAAGACATTATCATCTTTTCTTCATAACCAACTAAATAAATAGTAAATTCATTTCCATTCGTTCTCATTATTTCCGAATTTTCTCTTTGTGTTTTTATCAAGATATTTGCACATGCTTTTATTTGTGCATCTCCTGCTTCATGGCCCTGTTTATCATTTAATATTTTAATACAGTTTAAATCAAGTATTATGATAGCCTGTGGAAATATTACATTTTTCTCCCAATATTCAATATTATCATTCAAATAATTTCTGTTCTTTAAATTTGTCATTATGTCTAGATATAAAAGTTTATCTTCTTTCTTTATCTTTTTAGAAAGTTTTAACTTATTTGTATATCTATAAACTATATATCCAACTATTAATAATATAATTATAAGAAAGAATACATTATCTAATATAAGAGTAACTAATTTGTTTCTGTTTAAATCATTTAAAGATTTGTTTACCATTTCATTTGATATTTCTTTAGCACTTAAAGTGCTTATATAAAATGAGAATAATTTATTAAACGGATTATTAGAATTATTTAACAAAAATGAATCATAAACATATTCTGAATCTATATATGCAATTTTATATTTTTTTAATTTATTAGTTTTATAAAAATCATATACTTCTTTTTCTATTAAAATTGTATTATCATTTTTATCTTTTATTAAAGTGTTAATATTGTCTACTTCAACAATTGAGAATATATTTTTTCCGTTATAAACATTTTTAATACTTCTATCTTTTAACATCTTAACTTCTTTTCCAGTAAGATCATAAATAGAATTAACTACTAAATCGCTTTTATTAGGTATTAACACCACAATATTTTTATTACCAATATATCCAGTAGATATATAGTTTGAATTGTTGATATTGTATGCATTATAAACAATATCAACTTTTTTATTGTTTACTGCTTTCTTAAGTTTATCAAGATTTGCATATTCAATATATTTATAAGTTGTTCCTGTTAATTCAGAAAACTTATTTAAATATGTTCCTGTTAATCCAGAAAATATATTATTTATCTTTCCCTCTAAAGGTATATTATTTATATATCCAACAATAAAGTCTTCATTAATCAGAGATTCTTTTTCAATTTCTGTATAACCTTTTGTTTCATAATAAAGACTTGTAAAATATGAATTAAATTGTTCATTTAATTTGTTATTCCATTTATTAAAGAATTTACCCACTATTGAAACAAATTCTTTAGAATCTGTATTAAAGCTTGCTGTATAGTATTTATTAAGTCCATCAAAATGATATATTATAGAATATGAATTTTCTATTATTAAATCTAAGTTTTCATATAAAGGTAAAATTATATAATCAACATTACCATTTTCAAAAGCTTCTTTTAATCCATCAAGACTTTCATATGTTTTATATTCAATATTAGTATAGTCTGTAAGATTATATGATATTAAAGATAAATCATCATTAAGTGTTCCAACTGATTTATTTCCTAAACCGCCAATATTATTAATATAAACATTATTTTTAGATAAAAGAATATAATGATCTTTATATATTAAAATATCATCTTTTTTTAAAGATTTTTTAATATTTAATGACATTGTACTTGAAGTTGTATCATTAGAGCTTAGTGAAAGTGCAGTGTCAGTTTCTAAGTCTTCCACTAAATCATAAAATACACCAACGCCATCTTTAGAAAAAATAGGTAAATCTTTTTCAATGTATACATCTATTACATCATTGAAATTACTATCAATCCATTTTTTTTCCAGAAATGTATAGTTATTTTGTGAATTATTCAAATAAATCATCAAAGCTAAAAAAGAAATTATAAATAAAGAAACAAGAACAGTTATTAAAATTAATTTTTTCTTATTTTTTTTCATTACTTCCCTCTTAACTCTTTATCCATATTATCTGCGAGTTATTTTTGTTTTTAGATCCCATTATTGGAAATAGATTTCCTTCTTCTTCAAGACTATTTCCAGTTAAAATAAACTGCATATCATAATAGGATTTAACTTTATCTGAAAAACCTTCTAAAGATTTTACAGCAAGTCCTTTAGCGTCGTCTAATTTAATGTTTTCTACAAAATCTATCGTAATGTATATGATTTTACCTTTTATATCAATTTCAACTTTACCTACAGAAGATATATCATCATATAAATCAATTACTTTTTCCTTGTCTTTTTTACTTATTTCATATTTTTCAATATCATTAGTTCTATTACCATATTTATTATTCCCATTACCTAAGTAAAAGTATCTTATTAAACCATAAAATATTAAAATAACTCCTATTACAATAATACTTAGTAAAATCAGCATTATTTTATTTGACTTTATTTTTGACTTTATTTTTGACTTTGTTTTTAATTTTGTTTTCTTTTCCATTTTCACACCTCGGCATAGTTATTATACAATATTTTATTCTTCATTACTAGTTTACAGTAAGAAAAAGATATCCTTTCATATTTAGATACTTTTAACAATTATTGTCATTTAAAGTATAAGGTGATACTTTTTCTACATTTCGACTAGTTACAGTGAAAACCTATAATTGTTAATATTATAATTCCTGTTATGAAAAGCCTACTGCTAAAAATTTGTTATTGTATTTTTTCATATAAAAACACTCTACCTTTGTAAAGTGATTTTATCATTATCAAGCTACTTATTCAAGCACAAACTTTGCCGTTTTTTGTTATTTTAAATTTTCTATTAACTTATTTTTATCCCAAATTTCAATTCCAAGCTCTTTGGCTTTCTCATATTTACTACCGGGATTATCACCTACTATAGCTACATTTGTATTTTTTGAAACAGATTCACTTGTAAAGCCACCAAAGTTTTCTATTTTTTCTTTTATTTCGTCTCTGGAAAACTCTTCAAAAGACCCAGTTATTACAAATTTTTTATTTTCAAAATTTATATTAGTATCTAAAATTTTACCACTATAATCTGTATTAATACCAAGTAGTTTTAATTTTTCTATTTCTATAAGATTTTCTTCTTTATTAAAATATTCAATTACATTTTTTGATAAAATATCTCCAATATCTTTTATTCCAATTAAACTTTCAAAAGTAGTGTTTTTAATATTATCTAAAGTTTTATATTTTTTAGAAAGTACTTTTGCTGTTTTTTCTCCGATACCTTCTATTCCAATAGCAAATAATAATCTTTCTAAAGAATTCTTTTTACTATTTTCTATAGCTGTTAAAAGATTATTAACTTTTTTATTTCCAAATCCCTCAAGTTCAATAAGTTCTTCTTCTTTATCTTTTAATTTATAAATATCAGAAAATGATTTTATAATA
>CAZVIQ010000030.1:0-3949 GCA_964626795.1 uncultured Muribaculaceae bacterium | reverse complement strand
AAATTTAAAGTACTTTTTACTCCAAAACCTTCTAACTCAATTAACTCATCTTTCTTATCTTTTAATTTATAAATATCAACATAATCATATATAATTTTTAAATTATAAAAATCTTCTATTATTCTTTCTCCTAATCCTTCAATATTCATTGCGTTTTTAGATGCAAAATGTATTAAAGATTCAATATTCTTTTTAGGGCACATTTTATTAAAGCAAAAGTAATCAACATTTCCTTCTTTTTTAGAAAGTTTTTCTTTACACATTGGGCATTCTTCTATCATTTTAAATGGAACTTCTTTACCAGTTCTTCTTTCTTTAACAGGTTTTAAGACTGCAGGTATAACATCTCCTGCTTTATAAACGACTACATCATCACCAATCATAAGTTCTTTTTCCATTATATATTCCTGATTATGTAGGGTTGCTCTTCTAACAGTTGAACCCGCGACTAAAACCGGATCAAGTACTGCATTTGGAGTAATTTGTCCAGTTCTTCCTACAGTAAAAATTATATCTCTAAGCTTTGTAATCACTTCTTCTGCAGGAAATTTATAGGCAGTTGCCCACTTAGGATATTTAGCAGTAAAACCAAGCTCTTCCTGCTGTTTCAAGTCATTTACTTTTATAACAATTCCATCTATTTCATAAGGAAGATCATTCCTTTTTTCATATGCTTCATCCACAAATTTCATAACTTCATCTATGTTTTTAACCAGAATACTGTTTTCATTTGTCTTAAAACCTAAAGATTTTAAAAACATTAAAGATTCATATTGAGTTTTTATTCCGTATTCTTCAGGATTAGGCAAATGATATATAAAACTATCCAGTTGTCTTTTAGCAGCAATTTTTGGATCCAGCTGTCTTAAAGAACCAGCTGCTGCATTCCTACAGTTTTGAAGAAGCGGTTCTCCTTTTGCTTCTCTTTCCTCGTTTAATTTTATTAAAGTGCTTTTATTCATAAATACCTCTCCACGCACTTCAATATTTATATTTTTATTTAATTTAAGCGGTATAGTTCTTATTGTTTTAACATTTTCTGTTACATCTTCCCCAGTTACTCCATCTCCTCTTGTTGCCGCACTAAAAAGAACACCGTTTTTATAGTTTAATGAAATAGAAAGACCATCTATTTTATATTCACAAACATATTCAGGAGTTACACATTCTTTCTTTATTCTATTATCAAAAGATATAATCTCTTCTTCATTAAAAACATTAGATAAACTCATCATAGGAATGCTGTGTATCAATTTTTTAAATGAATCAGCAACTTCTCCTCCAACTCTTTTAGTGGGAGAATCTTCTCTGATGTACTCAGGATACTTTTCTTCTAAATTTATAAGTTCTCTTAAGTATTTATCATATTCCTGATCAGTTAATGTGGGGTTATCAAGTATATAATATTCATAATTTGCCTTATTCAATATTTCTATTAATTCGTTTATTCTTTCCATGTTTTCACCTATACTTATTTTACTATATTTTCACTAAAAAATAAATAAAATCATTGTAGTCTTTAAGTAAATATTATAATAACTATAGAACATTTAACTACGTTAGTTACTACTTCTTTCTATATCAACTTCTACTCAACTCAATTATTTTTACTATCAAGAAAACATTTACTGATTCTTAAAAAATATCCTTTATAACTAGAAAGAGATAATTTGTATTTGTTTAGATTACTTTCCATTAACGATTTTAATCTTTTCTTAATCTTTCTGTTTGTCTTATTATTAGCTTTAATAAATACACTATTATTTTTAATATTTATTTTATAACCTAAAAATTTGAATCCTTTACTCAAATCATAAATCTTAGTTTTACTATTTGCTTCAAGTTTATATTTATCTAACATGTTTTTAATTTTATTTAATCCCCACTCTAATCGTGCCTTATCTTCACTCAATATTATTAAATCATCCATATATCTAATATAGTACTTAAACCCAAGATTTTCTTTAATATAATGATTTACTTCATTTAAATAATATATTGCCAAAATTTGACTTGTCATATTTCCTATAGGAAGTCCTTTATCTTTAATATATAATGGAATAGATGAAACTTCTTTAATTAAATTTTCTTTTAATTTTTCTGATATATTTAATCCTTTAATTCTATATATTTCATTATTCTTTTTATACCCTATTTCTTCATTTATATAATTTAAATTAGTTGTATTAATAACATCTTCAATAATAGAAAAACTTTTTTTATCTTTTATTTTTTATCCAATAAATTTAAAAGTATTTTATGATCAATATTATAAAAATATTTTTTAATATCTATTTTAAGTACATAAACAGAATTTTTAAATTTTAATTTATTTAAATATTTTTTTATTTTATTTAGTGCATATTCACTTCCTTTATTTACTCTAGTTGCTACATTAGTATCAATTAAAGATTTTTCTAAACTAGGTATCAAAATATATTTACTTATTAAATGATTTACTATTTTATCATTTATATTTTCACTCATTATAAGTCTATATTTTGGTTCCTGGATTAAAAATATATTATATTTTGAAAATCTATATTTTTCATCTTTTAACTTAATCAAAATATCTAATATATTTTGATTTAAGTTTTCGTTAAATTTAAATATTTCTTTTTTATTTTTCATATTACTTTTAATCTTCTTATATATTAATAAAGCATTTTCATATAATAAAATATCTTTACATAAATTATTTTTCCTTTTCATCAATCCAACCATACAGCATTTTTCTAATTGTATTTAAAGCATTGACTGAGGAAATAAATCTTTTTTTCTTAATAATCTTTCTTTCTAATAAATAACCTAAATAATAATCTATTAAACTTATATTCAAAAGTGCTTCTTTTTGATATTTATTCCTAATATTCCCTACATTCAAATTTGCTCTCATAATATTTTCGAGCAAACCATATAAATTATCATCAAGTTTTATTTTTAAAGATAACTCTTTTTTAGGAAAACCAGCAAATATATATTTATTTATATAATCTGTTAACCATTTAATTTATCTATAATTTTAAAATTATTCATCAGTAATCATCCTCTTATATTCTCTTAGTTTTTCTAATGCTTCATCTGCATTAACAATATCAACACTTTTAATTTCATTAATTATATAATCTGATATATTAGAATATATTATTTCATATTCATAATTTAATAAATTAATAAATTTAGTATATTTATTTAATACATTTATTGGGAATCCACACTTCATTAAATTATTTGTAAAATTTATTAATTTTAAATCTAGTTCTTTATTTAAAATTATTGCATCCTCTCCCAAACATATATAAAAATTTCCATTCTTAAATAAATATATTTTGTTACTATTTTTCTTTTTACATTCAAAATATAAATCACTTAACTTACTCACTTTTCAACTCTCCTTCTTAAACTATAATTTAAAAAGTAGCACAAAAAAATTGTACTACTTAACTAACAAAAACAAGCGAGTTTTCGAATATTTCTACTAAACCACTGTTTTTTACTGCTTTTTTGGTATAAATACCAGGGATAAATTTGTTTCCTTTTTAAATAATAAATTCTATTATAACCTTAGTTATGAATTTATACTTTTCCCTGCCCTGAATATCAAAGGAAATTGAGGCCCGCGCCCCGTTAGTATTGTCCACATTGTTGTTGTTCAGATTACCCGACGAATTCACATTGAACTCGTTCGCATTCGACCCATTCCAGTTATACGGCGAAAGACAAAGGTAGCGCTTCTTTAATTAACTTATCCCTATATTATTCTTTCATTTGAAAGTTAATACTTTTTTATACGGTCCTCGGAAAGGGTTTTCCGAGGACACCTTGTTATAGTTATGTGCAGGCACTATCTGACAGTACATATGGTGTGGATTTACTACCGTTTCCTCCAGAAACGGTGATACAAGATTTTAGAGAAACTGAGGCCCACGCCCCGCGAGGATTGCCCACA
>CAZVIQ010000029.1:0-10110 GCA_964626795.1 uncultured Muribaculaceae bacterium | reverse complement strand
AACAGTTTTAAAATAATTGAATAAATAATAAAATTTTGATAGAATATATGAAGAGGAGATATTATGAAAACATTACTTATAATTATTTCACTACTTTTGATTACTATTGTATTATTACAAAGTGGAAAAGCAAGTGATTCAAGCCAGATAATAACTGGAGGAAATAATATACTGATGTCAAATATGAAAGAAAGAGGAAGTGAAAAATTTATAAGTAGACTTACTTATACACTTGGATTTTTATTCATAATTATATCATTGATATTATCTTTATAAACACCTTATGGTGTTTTTTTTCTGCATGTGGTAAAATTAAAACATAATGGAGTGAATAATGAAAGACAAAATAGTAAATATTTTAAAAGAATCAGACAGAAGTCTTGATGCTATTGAGATAATGAATAAAATAAATAGTAATTATGGAGTAGAAGATTTAAAAAATCTCTTAGGAGAATTAAATGAATTATATTTAGAAGGAATAATTTATCAGAGAAACGATAATAAATATCTTTTGTTTGAAAAAAGTAACTTAAAAAAAGGATATATGGAAATTGCCTCGAAAGGTTATGGTTTTGTACTAAATGAACCTGAAGATCTATATGTACCTATATGTAATCTTAATGGTGCAAATGATGGAGATTTTGTAATTGCTGAATTATGTAATAACAAAGGTAAAAAGAAAGAGTATAGAATTCTTAGGATACTTAAAAGAGGCTTAGATAACTCTTTAGGTGAAATTATAGTTGATTCAAAAGGCAAATTTAATATTAAACCACTTAGAAAAGTAAATTATGAGATTGAACTAATTTTAAATAATGAAAATATCGTTGAAGGTGAAATAGTTAGATTTGAAATTATAAAGGAAATATCTAAAAGAAAATATCAGGTGGGAATAAATAAAGTAGTAGGGCATAAGAACAGTCCAGATATAGATACTTTAAAAATAGTGGAGGAATTTAACATAGTCAGTCAGTTTAGTGAAGAAGCACTTGCTGAAGCTAAAAATATGCCTCTAAATATAAATAATGAAGATAAAAAGAATAGAAAAGATATAAGAAATGAAGTTATATTTACAATTGATGGAAGTGATACAAAGGATATTGATGATGCCATATCACTTGAGCTTCTAGAAAATGGAAATTATAAACTTGGTGTGCATATTGCAGATGTATCTTATTATGTTAGAGATGGTAGTGTTTTAAAGAAAGAAGCATTTGATAGAGGAAATTCAGTTTATCTTGCAGATAGAGTAATTCCTATGCTTCCTGTAGAACTTTCTAATGGAATATGTTCTTTAAATCCTTCAGTAGATAGATTTACTACCTCGTGTGTAATGGAAGTAAATAATAAGGGTGAAGTTGTCAATTACGATATCTTTAAGGGTATAATTACTTCTAAAAAGAAAATGAATTATGAAAGTGTTAATAAAATATTTAATAATGAAGTTTTAGAAGATTATAAATATTTGGAATATACCATTAATGAAACTGATACAAAAGAAAGTATTTGTTTCAGATATGGGATGGATATAGTAGAATTTGATAATATTAATGGAGAATTTAAAGCAGGGGAAATTGTTAAAATAAATACTATAAATATTTTAAATAATATGCTTCGTTTATCTAAAATTTTAAATGCTTATAAAAAAAGAAGAGGAATGCTTGATTTCTTAAGTAGTGAAGTTAAGCTTAAAGTTAATGAAGAAGGTAAAGTAATAGAGATATTAAAAAGAACTCAAGGTTTAGGAGAAGAACTTATTGAAGACTTTATGATTGTAGCCAATGAAACTGTTGCTACTCATATAAACAATATGCAGTTACCATTTATATACAGAGTTCACTCTAATCCTAGTCCTTTAAAATTAAAAGAATTTGTAACATTTGTCAGTATTTTAGGATACAGTCTTCCAGGTAAAATACATTATGAATCAATAATGCCTAGAGAAGTGGAATCAATATTAGAACAGCTTAAAGATAAGAAAGAATATGAAATATTGAATAAAAAGCTTTTAAGATGTATGTCTAAAGCTATATATGATCCTATAAACATTGGACACTTTGGACTTGCAAGTCCTTGCTATACGCATTTTACTTCGCCGATTAGAAGATATTCTGATTTAATGGTACACTATTTCATAGATGAGTATTTATTTAAAAACAATATTACAAATGATATATGTGATAAGTATAATAGTTCTCTTCCATTAATAACTGATCATATTTCTAAAACGGAAAGAGATGCTGAAAACTGTGAATATGAAGTTAATGATATGAAAATTGCTGAATATATGGAAGGACATATTGGTGAAGAATATACCGCTAGAATTGATGGATGCTTAACTAATGGATTTTTTGTAGAAACGGACAATCTTATAAGTGGTTTTGTAGCACTTGATACATATCCTGAATATTTAACTTATAAGGAAGAACTTATGGCATATACAGGTAAAAAGAATAGAGTGGTTTTCAGACTTGGAGATAGAGTTAAAGTTAGTTGTATAAGCGCTTCTAAAGAAAATAGAACTGTAGATTTTATGATAGTGAGTGATAAAAATGGAAATAGTTAACAGAAAAGCAAGATTTAATTATTTTATAAAAGATGAAATAGAATGTGGTATTGCATTAGTAGGTACTGAAATTAAAAGTATAAGACTGGGAAATGCTAATATAAATGATGCTTATGCTAGAATAAAAAATAATGAAGTTTATCTTACTAATATGTTAATTTCGAAATTTGAACAGGGAAATATATTTAATCATGATGAAAGAAGAGAAAGAAAACTATTACTTCATAAAAGTGAGATAAGAAAACTTATTAAAGAAGTGGAATTAGAAGGAGTAACTCTTGTTCCGCTTAAAATATATTTGGTTAGAAATAAAGTAAAAGTATTACTTGGAATTTCAAAAGGTAAAAAGCAATATGATAAAAGACAAACAATGAAAGAAAGAGATTTGGAGAGGGAATCAAGAGGAAAATATAAGTAATACGTTGAAAGGGAGTAAATATGTACGATGTTGTAATTGTAGGAGCAGGTCCTGCAGGTTTGTTTGCTGCTTATGAGTTAATAACTAAAAATAAAAATTTAAAGATAGCCTTAGTAGATAAGGGGAAAAGAGCAGAAAATAGAGTATGTCCTTTAAATAAGGGTAAAAAAGAATGCATTAATTGTTCACCTTGTTCTATATTATCAGGTTTTGGTGGAGCTGGAACATTTTCAGATGGAAAATTAAATTTTATACCTAAGTTAGGTAAGTCTGATCTTTTTAAATATATGGATCAACAAGATGCATATGATTTAATTGATTACACTGAAACTATATTTACAAAATTTGGTATGGATAGTGAAGTATATCCTTCAAATATGGAAGAAGCTTTAAAAATAAAAGAACAGATTACAAAACTTGGTCATAATCTTCTTATTATTAAGCAAAAGCATTTAGGTTCAGATAAACTACCTAAATACATAGTAGAATTTACAAACTTTTTAGAAAAACAAAATGTAGACATTTTAGAAAATATCGATGTCAGTGATATAGTAAAAGTTTCTGAAGGCAAATATAAAGTTTTATATAATAAAAAAGGTAAAGAAGAATCATTTGAAGCTGTTAATGTAATTGTAGCTGTAGGAAGAACAGGAGCGAAATGGGTTCAGAATCTTGCTGACAAGTATGAAATACCTTATACTTCTCAAAGTATTGAAATAGGCGTTAGAGTAGAAGTTAGAAAAGAAATATTAAAAGATATCACAGATATAATATATGACCCTACAATATTTATTAAATCTGAAACATATAATGATGAGATTAGAACATTCTGTACTAATCCAGGTGGCTTTGTTGCAAAAGAAAACTACGAAGGTTATATATGTGTAAATGGACATTCACTTAAAGATATAAAGTCCAGTAACAGTAATTTTGCATTTATAGCAAAAGTTAATTTAACTCATCCTACTACTAATACAAGAGCTTATGGAGAATCAATAGCCACTACTGCTAACCTTTTGGGAGCAGGTAAACCCATAATTCAAAGTCTAAAAGATTTAAGACAGGGAAGACGTTCAACAATGGAAAGAATTAAAAAAGGATATATTGAACCAACTTTTAAAGATGTTGTGGCAGGAGATTTGGCTTTAGTGCTTCCTCATAGAATACTGGTAGATATATTAGAAGGTTTGGAGAAACTTGATAAAATAATCCCAGGAGTAAATAATGATGAAACACTTCTATATGGACCTGAAATTAAATTTTTCAGTAATGAAATAATTACTAATAATCAAATGAAAATTGAAAATGATAATATTTATTTTGTAGGAGATGGAACAGGAAAGGCTGGGAATATAGTTGTCGCAGCTGCAACAGGATTAGTATCTGCAAGAGATATTTTAGAAAGAGCAAAAAAATCAACAATTTAGGTGAATATTATGACAAGGTTTATATTTGTTAGACATGGGGAGCCAGATTATACATTTTTACAAAATAAGAATTTCAAATTACATGCTATTGATTTGGATTTAGATAAAATTAATAGCTTAGTATTGAAATAACACTGAAAAAAAGGTATAATTAGTACTACGGGGCTGAATTGGTTCGACAGAATATCTTAATAATTAGATGCAAGTAGAGGGCACTCTATAAATGCGAAATTAAAATTAATCGGAAACGAAAGAAATTTTACTCCAAATTTAGCATTCGCTTAATTTAAGGAGGCTCCTTTCTAACTTTGTTTACGAGTTAGTTCCAGGGGCTCATAAAAGTAAACTATATCAGTTGTTTGTTCAGGACAACTGAAGAACTAAATGAACTTAGAATGATATTTGGAAGTTGGAAATCCTTTATATCATTTGAAATCTAAAACCAACTAAACTTGTAGACGTCTTTTAATTAATTATTTTGGACGCGAGATCATTACTCGCCAGCTCCACCAAAAATAATAAAATATAATCAACTTTTTAGATAGTTGATTTTTTTTGGGTTAAAAAGGTTTAACTTTTATAATATTTATTATACAATAGTAATAGAGGTATAAATTATGGATAAATTAGGTAGTTTATTAAAACAGTTCAGGACAAAATATCCTAGAACAATTGCTTGGAGAGTAAAAAGTCATGCAAATGTTATAAGGAAACATTTAAATCCAGGAGAAAAGGTAATATATGCTTTTCCTGCACAGAAAACTAAAGAACCTTTTCAAATATTTTTCACTTGTGTAGTGGTTATTACAAATAAAAGGTTGTTAATTGCAGTGGATAGAGTTTTATTTGGATACTTTTTTACTTCTATTACACCTGATATGTATAATGACTTAGAAGTGAAAAGTGGACTTTTCTGGGGAAATATTATTATAGATACAGTTAAGGAAGTTGTTGAACTTTCACATATTTCTATAAATGCTCTAGATGATATAGAAACTCAAATCACAGAATTTATGATGAAAGAAAAAAGGAAATTTGGAAATAATATTAAAATAAACCAGAGGAGTTAGTTGTGAATGCAGTATATGCTTTAGAAAACGGTATACAAATAGAATTAGATTTAAAAGAAAATGTATTAGATGAAAGACATCTTCCAAGAATGGTATGTGGTTATTTATTAGATGAATTTGGAAGAAAATCACCTTTTCCAGATATAGATGTTGAATTATTGAAAGATGAAAGAGGTCTTTATTTTATAATCAATGGTAGAAAAATATATATAAAAGATTTTGTAGCGTTAGATGTGGACAATATCATAGAACAAATAAATTCAAAAAAAGAAATAACAGAGACTGCTTTTTTATCAGCATTATTAAAAAACACTGATGAAATAGCTTTTGAATGTACTCTAACAAGAATTGATAACTGTCTTAAAGAAAAAGTTATATGCATCCCCTCAGAAAGACATTCTCCTAAAGAAGAATGGGATATAGTTGTATGTTTAATACCACTTTCAGAAAAAAAACAAAATGAATATTGTTCGTTATATACCCTTATTTATGATATTATTTATAATATAAAAAAGGGAAATGTTAAAGTCGTAAAGAGACGTGATTATGAAAATATAAAACCCGAAGAAAACATGCAATTAGTTTACAAATAACTTTAATAAATCAGAAAAGCAAATTATTTAAATAATTTGCTTTTTTTAATACTAACGAACAGTATTAGATTTCAGTTGTTCATATAATACTATAGAGGTGAACCCTCTAAAAACTCTTTTTGAATAATAGAAAGGAGAAATATGGATAACGGAGTACAAAGAGAAATATTAGATAGATTAATTAGACTCGAAACTAAAATAGACAATCAAGATTTCACTAAAATAAATGAAAAATTAGATACTGCACTTAATAAAACACTAAATAATGAAGAATATATTAAAGAGATAAAAGATGCAAATAAATGGTTATGGCGTACAGTGGTGGGATCACTTTTACTGGGAATAATAGGCATTTTATTTGGAATATGAAGAGGTGAATTATGTTAAATGTTGAACTTTTAAAAAGTGTTTTAATAATTGGAATATCAAGTAGTATTATTACTACTGCTATAGTGCAGAAAATTAAAGAACAATTAAAAACTAAAAAATATATTGTTCTTATAAGTTTTTTGATATCTCTTACAATAGGAACATTATTTTCAAGAAGCTTTTCAGATATAAGTTGGTTTTACAGTGTATGGTCAGGCTTGTTTTCCTTTATAGGAGCAGATGCTTTATATTTGACTTTTGAAGAAAAGATTTTTAAAAGATTTAGTGACATACAAAAATTAAAAGAAATTGTAAGAACAGATGAAGAGGTGAATGGATGACATATTATAGATATCCAGTAAATAAAATTGGTATAACAAGTGACTTTGGATATAGAGAGGAAACCTCTTCATTCCATTATGGACTTGATTTAGGCTGGATGGATTATCAAGGCGAAGAAATATATTCAATCGGAAGTGGTGAAGTTGTAGATAAAGGATATAATAATATATCTGGAAATTATATTACTATAAAACATAACGAAGATGATGTAAGTAGATATCTTCATCTAAAAGCAGCAAGCACTCTTGCTATAGGTACCACTGTATTTATGGGAACATTTTTAGGATACATGGGAGATACTGGTAATGCAACTGGTGTCCATTTACATATTGAATTTATAAGAAATGGAACATATACAGATCCAAAAACAATTCTTTACATATATGAAGATCAACTGGTAAGTGAAAATACAAAGAATAATTATAATGTAAAGTATTATAATCAGATTAAAATATTTCCAACTTTAAGAAACACATCAAAAGATCAAATACAAATTAATGTTGAAGACCTGAATATAAGAAAAGGACCGGGCACAAATTATGAAAGATATACAGAATATGCAGTAAAAGATGGAATATATGATTATTACGAAATTACTGAAAATATTGATTATACTTGGTATAAAATAGGAGATAATGCTTTTGTAGCATCAAAAGATAACTGGTTAATAGTATATCCTAAAAAAGATAATACGCTTGAAAGGTTACTGGAAGAGAAAGAAATAGAAATAGGTTTATTGAAAGAAACAATAACTGAACTTCAAAAGAATAAATTTATTTATTCTGTAACTGAAACAAATTATTATAAAATAAAACTTAACAATGGAGAAAAACTTATAATAAAATAAACATAAAAAAACTAGCATTTTATTAAATATTAAATACGCTAGTTTTTAAATGCCCTTTATCTTCTACAGTTTGTTTCTGATATTTTAATTTCCTTAGTTTCTAAATCAAAAGAATAATTTTTACAATATTCATTTTCGTGTTCGTTTAAGTTTTTGTCATATATAATTATATTTCCTCTTTTATTAGATAAACTAGAATAACTATTATTTATAGATAAATTGTCTGAAAATTCTAAAATATCAAGTAAAGTATTTCCTTCGTAATCAACAACTTTTAAATACCCATTATCATTCACAACTATAATATTATCATTAATCATATTAATACTTTTATATGTTTTGCCTGTAGATAGAAGTAAACCGTTAGAATTATATTCTTTAACTATTTCATCTCCAACGTTAGCTACTAAAACATTACCTTCTTTTGTTATTCCATATAATGAAAATACTTGATCATTAAATAAAGGTTTAAATTCATCATTATATATTGTTGCATTATTGAAATAAGTTTTACTAGATAAAAAGTATAAATGACCATTATTGCTTAAAACATCTAGATCTTCGTCATTATTAAATGCAATTTTACCTGTTTTTAGATTTAAAATATATTTTTTATAATTTTCTTCGTCTGTAGTACTTGCAAATATATATCCTTTATTGTACATATCTTCATTATTTAACCAGAAAGTCGTATATTCAAAATCAGTAATATATTTTTTATCTTCTATTAAATAAAGTGCACTCTTGTCATTTTTCCGAATTACTAAAGCATATATATTTTTATTAAATTCAAGTATTTCAATTTTTTGATAATTATAGTTTTCTAAATTAACTTCGGTTTTTTTATTTTTTATAAAATTATAAATATAGTATTTATTATTATCATATATTACAACATTTTCACCAGTAACATCAAAATATGCACATTTTTTTGTCTTACAATTATAAATTCTTACTAATGCCTCTTCTGGAGAAGTATTATCTTCTGATATATAGTATCCAGATAAAGCAGAGTAGTTTCCTAGGGTTTTATAAAATTTTATAGTTTTACTATTATTTGAAGTTATAAATGATACTATATAAAAAACAATACATATTAGTATTAATACCAGTAAAGATACAATCAATAAAATATTACTTTTAAATTTCTTTTTTTTCACTTTTTTCTCTCTCCTTTTTTATTATCAGGATAATTATAGCATAAATTTTAAAAAAAAGATATTTACTCAAAAATATCTATATTTTATTGGTTATTGTTATCTTTAAATTCTAAATATGCTTCTATTAAATCTTTATCCATTAAATTTTTTGGAAGATTTTTAGTTGCAAAAAATTTTAATCCTCTAGATTCTTTAACTGATTCAAAATAACCATTTCCTTTATCTATTATTTCTTCATAATTACTTCCAAGAGTGCCTGTATATTTTTTAATTAAATATAAAACAGTGTTATTGTAAACTATATCTCCATTTGAATATGAATTTTTACGACTTTCTCCTGATATCACTTTTATTAAAATTAAATCATTGGTTTTGGCAGTAAGACCTGTTTCTTCGTTTAGTTCTCTCACAGCAACTTCCTCAAAAGTTTCACCTAATTCCTGAAGTCCACCTGGAACACACCATAAATCTCTATCAGTACGATGCTGCAGTAATATTTTTCCTTGTTCATTAACTACAATTATAGCACTGCCATTTTGAAATAATGGCATATTTCTTAATTCATCTTTTAGAGAATTTCTTAATTTTAAAATATAACTTAAATTATCTTCATTCATAGTTTTCTCCTTTAATATCATTAATTATTTGAGTAAAAGTATTATCTCTATTATCAGAAACATCATATGTTTTTATATTATGTTTTATAAATTTACTATTAAAATATTTATTACTTTCAATAAAATAATCTACATTGCTTTTTAATTCTTTTTCAGTACAGTAATAAGTCCAGTCATCTTCTGTATCATTACTTTTTATATTTTCAAAAAGTTTTTCACTAGTTATTTTATTATAAGTAAGCCCAATAATTATATATTTTTCTTTATCAATTACTGGAAATAGATCTTCAAAATTTATTGATACTCCTTCAATAACATACTTAATATTATTATAAAAGTTTGGACCTTCAGAAAGTTCTCTTAAATATCTTTTTAAAAATGGAGTAAATCTATTTGCTACTTTAACATCGTTATAATCATGTCTTATTCCTAGTTCTGGAAATGCTTCTTCAAAACTACAAATAATATCATCTAGATTTATTATACTATAGCCTAATTCTTTACAAATTTTTCTGGATAGAGTAGTCTTACCTGAACGGGCAGGACCAATTATTAAAATATTCTTATTCATATTAAACACCTTTACAAATTAAATTATAACATGCTAAACAAAATAAAACTGTAGAATTATTTCCACAGTTATTTCATTCATAAATGGTCGGGAAATAAAAGGGATTTCCAAATTTTCATCTATGATGTTT
>CAZVIQ010000028.1:0-10299 GCA_964626795.1 uncultured Muribaculaceae bacterium | reverse complement strand
TTAGTGCGAATTATAATTTTAAAATCTTTTCTGTTTATTCAATAGAAAAAGAAGATTATTATATTACAACTTCTTTTAAAGAAAAAGAATTCGAAAAATTTATAAATACAATAAAAAAGAGGAGCTATTATAACTTTGATGATGAAGTGAATACAAATGATAAAATATTAACCTTATCAACTTGTAATGGTTATAGTGGAACTTCTAAAAGATTAGTAGTACATGCAAAATTAATAGAAACTGAATTAAGATGAATATGAAAAAAGTTGATTAATTCAACTTTTTTTCAATATAAGAAATTATTTTGTAAAGTAAAATAGAAAGAATCATTAAAAGTATTATGCCGGTCATAACTAAATCTAAATTAAAGACTTGTGATCCATATAGAATTAAATATCCTATCCCTGCTTTTGAAGTTAAGAATTCACCCATTATTACCCCAATTAGGCACATAGATATATTTATTTTTAAAGTATTTATTATAATACTTCTATTCGAAGGAATGACTACTCTAAAAAGTATATCTTTTTCAGATGCATTAAAGGTTTTTAATAATTTTATTTTATTTTTATCAGTTGAATTAAATCCGTTATATATAGATTGTATGCTAACTATGATAGAAATAAATACGGCCATTGCAATAATACTTTTCATATTAGCGCCCAGCCAGATAATTATTATTGGACCTAATGCTACTTTAGGAAGAGAATTTAAGAGAGTAAGATAAGGATCAAATACTTTAGCCAAAAATTTACTTCTGTAAAGGATAATACTTATAAATATAGATATAAGACTGCATAACACGAAAGCAATAATTGTTTCATTAAGTGTAGTAAATATATGTAAAAATATATTGTTGTTTTTAAAAAGTAAAATTAAAGTATTAAATATTCTGGTTGGTGATGAAGAAATAAAAGTATTAATTATATTTAGTCTAGCCAATAGTTCCCACATAACTACTATAAATATAGATATTGCTATTTGTGTAAATAACACTAATTTATTACTTCTTTGAATGTTTTTAATAAATTGTTCTTGTTTAACAGACATGTTCATCCAGCTCCCTCCATAATATATCGTAATAGTAAGAAAATTCTTTAGCTTTTCTATTATGAATAGGATTTTTTTTATCAGTTAACTCTATTTTATGGATGTTTTTTATAGTCGCAGGTCTCTTAGATAAAACAACAATATAATCAGCCATGGATATAGCCTCGGCAAGATCATGTGTAACCATAATAACTGTCTTTTTTTCTTCTTTGATTATATTATAAACATCATCACTTATCTTAAGTCTGGAAAGATAATCTAAAGCTGAAAAGGGTTCATCTAAAATTAGAATATCCGGCTTTATAGCCAAAGTTCTAATTAGTGCAACTCTTTGTCTCATTCCACCAGATAAATGACTTGGATGTTTGTTAATAAAATCTTTAAGACCATATTTAATTAATAAATTTTTAACGTATTCAATATTTTCTTTTGTATCTTTTTTTTGTATTTTTAAACCTAGTATTGCATTTTCTAAAACTGTAAGCCATTCAAATAAAGAATCATCTTGAAGCATATAACCTACAATTCTATCTCTATCAAATATAATATTTCCTTCATAGTCTTTATCTAAATTTGAAATAATATTAAGTATTGTGCTTTTTCCACAACCTGAAGTACCTATTATAGATATAAAAGAATTTTCTTTTATATCTAATGAAAAATCTTTTATAGTTAATACTTCTCCCTTTAATGAATGATAAGTTTTATTTAAATTTTCAATTTTTAATATTTCATCCATTATATTGGTTTGTTACTAACTTATCAAAAGGAACTTTTTCGTTAAGCACTTCGTTATATATCATTATATCTTGTAATCTATCAAAGGCCTTTTCTTTAATTATTGCATTATCCCACCAAGAATCTGCAGTTTTATAATTTTCTACAATAGTTGTTAAATCTTTTAAAGATGTGTCAGCAAACTGACCTATTATTTTTTTAGCTATCGTTTCTGAATCATTTTCTTTTACAAATTCTAGCCCTTTATTAATTGCGTTACTGAAGGCTCTTATTGTGTCTTCATTATCTTTGATATAACTTTTCTTTGCATAGTATGCAGTATATGGAACTTCACCAGCAAGTTTTCCTAAAGATGCAAGAACGCATCCGTAACCTTCTTTTTCAATCTTTGAAGCTGTTGGCTCAAATAAGTTTACAAAATCGCCGTTTCCACCTATAAATGCTCCTGACAGTGCAGCAAATTCAACTGATGCATCCAGTTTAACACTTGATAAATCAATTTTTGATTCTTTAAGTGCATATTTAAATATCATAAGTGGCATACCACCACTTCTTCCTACAAGTACACTTTTACCTTTTAAGTTTTCTGGTTTAAAATTATCCTTTAAACTACATGGTCCTACTATAAACTGACCATCACGTTTAGTTAAACCTGCAAATGTTCTCAAATAGTCTTTTTCACCATTATTAAAAACATAAATGGTTGCTTCTGGTCCACTGAAACCTATTTGTGCATCATTAGATAATACTGCTGCTGCTGTTTTATCAGCGCCTGGTGTTAATATTACTTCGATATCTAGACTTTCATCTTCAAAATATCCTTCTTCTAAAGCTACATACCATGGAGCATAAAATACAGAATGCGTAACTTCAGCTACTGTTAATTTAGTTAAATTATCATCTTTTTTACATCCAGTAAAACATAATAAAACTAAAAACAGAAAGAAAGCTTTTAAATAATTTTTTTTCATTTTCCCCTCACTTTCTAATTTTATTATATGTAAATACCCAGTTTGTGTTAAAGACCAGTTTTAAATATTATTTTATTTTATAATTATAATGAAAATTAATTAATTTATAAAATGTAAAGTATCAAAAGTTAAAATAGTAATATTTAAAATTTTAGCTTATAATATAAGTAGGTGAATAAATATGCAAGAATTGTTGCAAGCAAAACCGGGAATGTATATAACTGAAAATAGTGTTTATATTGTTCGATATGATAAAAATAATAATATGACATTATTGAAAAATGGAGCTGTATTTTTAAAAGATGATTGGATTAGTTTAAAGACAAATGGAAAAGATAGCCGTCTGGAATGGAATAAAGGAGAAGGAAAAACAACTTTTATAAAACAATTTTTAAAGCAGATTACTTCTGACACATTATTAACGGGTTTTTCAGCTATTGCTGAAAAATTAATAGAAGGAGGAAGTAATACAATATATTATAGTTCAAAAGCAGAAGAGTTTCTAAAGGATGAAAAACAGATTCTACCAGAATTTATTGATACAGAATCAGTATCTCAATGCCCTGCATATAGAATTTATAATCAAAGTCAGTATGGTGTGGCTGCATTATATGTGGAATCTGCAAAACTAATGGGAAATGATTTTTATAATAAATTCATACATGATAAAAGAATAACATCTATGTTATATGATATGAGTATTGATCATAATGGTTTAGCATCAGCTGTAGAATTAAAAGCTGAACAAAAAAAAGGAAATCAAATGTAAAAACAAAAAGCAGGCGAAAAGTCTGCTTTTACTTTACTTAAACATATTCCAAGGATACTTGTCTGAAAGATTAAGTTCAAAAGATAAATATTCATTAGTAATTGGATGATAAAAAGATAATTTTTTTGCAAATAATGCTATTTGTTCTTTTTCTTTTGCATCTTTATTGTACTTTTGATCTCCATAAAGAGGAAAACCATAATTAGAAAGCTGTACTCTTATTTGATGACTTCTACCTGTTTCAAGCGTTACTTCAATTAAGGATAAGTTATCAATATTTTTTATTTTTTTATAATAAAGAACAGCTTTTTTACCATTCTTATCTATCTTAACAATATTGTTTTTGGTGTCTTTTAATAAATAATCTTCTAATCTTCCTTCTTTGTTTATATTTCCAACAACAATAGCATTATAGACTTTTTCAAACTTCTTTTCTCTCATTTGATTTGAAAGTCTTGAAGCGGCTTTAGATGTTTTAGCAAAAACCATAATTCCACCTACAGGTCTATCTAATCTGTGAATAAGACCCAAATACACATTACCGGGTTTATTATATTTTTCTTTTATATATTCTTTTAAAAGTGTAAGTAAATCCTTATCTTTAGATGAATCTTCCTGAACAGGAATATTTATTGGTTTTTCTACGACAAGAATGTGATTGTCTTCAAAAATTATATTAATCATTTTCCCATCTACCACATATTCCGCATGGAAGTAATAAATCTTTTTCTGTTATTTTTAAACCAATTTCATTCGCAGTTATTTTTCCTTTATTATATTTTTTATAAATACTGGTTTTCAAAATATTTTCCAAAATTGTGGGAGTGATTCCTTTTGTATAAGAATTTATTAAGAAAAACAAAGGATTATCACTTAAAATTTCGGTGCAAGCATCTATTAGATTATAAAGATTATCTTCAAATTTCCAAAGTTCTTTATTAGGTCCTCTTCCATAAGTTGGAGGATCCATTATAACAGCGTCATATTTGTTTCCTCTTCTTTTTTCTCTTTCTACGAATTTCAGACAATCGTCTACAATATATCTAATTGTGTTATTTTCCATATTATTTAACTTTGCGTTTTCTTTAGCCCAATCATTCATTCCCTGAGAAGCATCTACGTGAACTACTTCAGCGCCAGCATATGAGGCTGCTATCGTAGCGCCTCCTGTATAAGCAAAAAGATTTAAAACTTTAATAGGCCTGTTGGCATTCTTGATTTTATCAATTATGTAATCCCAGTTTACCGCCTGTTCAGGAAAAAGACCTGTATGTTTAAATCCAGTTGGACTCACTTTAAAAGTTAAATCTTTATATTTTATATTCCATGTATTTTTAAAAGATTTCTTATTTTCCCAGTATCCACCACCAGTATCACTTCTATGATAAACCGCATCTGCTTTATCCCAAATATCAGGATTTCCCTTTTTCCAAATTGCCCAAGGATCTGGTCTTCTTAAAACGATATTGCCCCATTTTTCAAGTTTTTCTCCATTACCTGCATCTATACATTCATAATCTTTCCAATCATTAGTTACTAACATATTTTCACCCATTTAATTATATCATAAGAATAATAAATTTATCTTGAATTTTATTTTTGAATATTGTAATATGACAATAGGGGATAGTAGTATGAATAAAATAAACGAATATATTTTAGAACAATTATATAAAGACATAAGTCTTGCAGATTTGATAAAACAAACTGGTCTATCATCTTCAGAACTTGCTTTTCGATTAAATTCACTTAAAAATTTAGGATTTAATATAGATAGAAAATATTATTCAAATTCAGATTTACTTACTATTTCAAAAACAGAAAAAGAAAAATATGCAAATATTCAGGTTAAACAAAGACTTAGATTTTTAGCCTTATCTGATACACATATAGGTTATATTAAAGAAAACCTAAATTTACTAGATGCAGCATTTGAATATGCTGTAAAAAATGGAATACATTATATATTCCACTGTGGAGATGCAATAGAAGGATCTTTGTTTAATACAAAAAGATCAAAAAATCCTAATATAAAAACAAGCTTAGATGAAGCATATTATTTCTTAAAATGTTTTCCAAGTGATGAGAGTATTCATACAATGATGATTTTAGGTAATCATGATATAAGAGGACTCCGAAAAGAAGGATTTAATTTAGCCTCATTTATAGAAACAAACAGAAGTGATATAACTATGTTAGGTACCGAATTTGGAAGTATAAAAACAGGTGAAGATTTTATTTTACTACATCATCCATTTCACAGAAAAGAAAATAAGTTTGATAAAGAAGCATATGCTTATTGTGATGATAATAAAATAAAACCTAAATTAATATTAAGAGGTCATTTACACCGCTTAGATTCTGATTTCGATATAAAAGGAAATAGAACTCTACTTGTCCCAGCTTTGTGTGATAATATAAATCAATGTGGAGTTTGGGATGTTAATATAGAATTTGTTAAAATAGGAACAAAAACAGAAATGTATGAAATATATGCAACCAGTCTTTTCTTTCAAAACAAGTTAGTTAAAGATGCCCCGGTTTATACAAAAGTTATTCATAAGAAATAATTTAAGAAGTAAAAAAGCACTTCTTTTTTATTGACAATTAAAAAAATATAATGTATTATTGTGTTAGTTAAGTAATACAATAGGAGGACAAATGAATTTCGAATTTAATAATGATAGTCCAATATATATTCAGTTAGTCGAACAGATAAAGTTATATATCATTTCTGGCAAAGTAAAGTTAGGCGAAAGACTTCCTTCTGTAAGAGAACTTTCTTTAAAAGCAAAAGTAAATCCTAATACTCTTCAAAAGGCTTTAATGAATCTGGAAATCTCTAAATTAATCTATACTGACAGAACAAATGGTAAATATGTTACAAAAGATAAGAAGATAATTGAAAAATTTGTTAAAGAGGCAGCAAAAGAAAACACAAAAATATATATGGATAAAATGAAAAAAATTGGTATAAGTGAAAAAGAAATACTAAATTATTTAAAAATGGAGGGAAATAAGTGAAATTATTAGAATGTAAAAATATTTCAAAGAGTTATGAAAAAAACTTAGTACTAAAAGATATAAATTTTACAATTACTAAAAATAAAATAATAGGTCTTCTTGGTAAGAATGGAACAGGAAAAACAACTTTGATAAAGATTATAAATGGATTACTGATACCTGATTCAGGTGAGATATTTTTTGAAGTCAATCTTTTAAATTCAGATGCAAGAGAAAGTATCTCATATCTACCTGAAAAATCTTATTTAGATGATAATCTTAAAGTAAGTGAAGTATTAAAATATTTTGAAGATTTTTATAAAAGTTTTGATATTGAAAAGGCAAAAAAATTACTTAAAGATTTAAACTTAGATATTGAACAAAGAATATTTACTATGAGTAAGGGAATGAAAGAAAAATTTCAATTAATTTTGGTAATGAGTAGAAAAGCTAAACTATACATACTGGATGAGCCTTTAGGAGGTATAGATCCCGCAACTAGAGACTATATATTAGATACTATAATTTCGAACTTTGAAGAAGGTTCAAGCGTTATAATATCAACTCATTTAATATCTGATGTAGAAAAAATTCTGGATGAAGTTATATTTATCGATGATGGTGAGATTGTATTAAATATGAATGCCGATGAATTAAGAAAAAAAGAAAAAGGGTCAATAGATGAAATATTTAGGAGGATGTTTAAATGATAAGAAAATTATTAAAATATGATTTAAAATATATTTATCAAATTCTGATACCAATTTATATAATGACTGTGTTTTTAGCACTTATAACAAAACTAATATCAGGAATAAGTAATTCTGTAATGATATTAGAGCTTGTTGCAAATTCATTACATCTTTTAACTTACTGTGGAATTGCATTTACTGTTGTAGTTAGTTTTATTAAAATATGCTCAAGATTTTATAATAATTTATTTTCAGATGAAGCTTATTTAACTCATACTTTACCAGTAAAAAAAGAACAACTGTTTTTTTCTAAATTTATAATGGCTATATCTGTAATAGTAACTACAATAATAATTGTTTTTATAACTATTTTAATTTTATATTATTCAGATACATTTTTCTTTAACTTAAAAGGAAATGTTGATTTAATGGCTCAGTCCTATCAATCAAGTCCATTAATTACATTATTAATAATATTTATAATGATATTTTTGCAGGCAGTACTTGCAATATTAGTAAGTTTTTTAGCAATATTAATTATTAATACGTCCGGTGGAGAAAAAACATATGAATATGTAATATTTGGAGTATCATTATATATTCTTTCACAATTTTTAATGCTTGTGTCAGTATCTATAGGTAGTTATATATTTCCAAATCAAAGAGAAATAGAATATAATATTATGATAATTGTATTTTACTTTATTTTAAATACAGTTTATTATTTCATCTGTAGAAATAAATTAAAAAAAGGTGTTAATCTTAATTAACATAATATCTTTAAAGTATTTAATTATTACTTTAAATAATTAATTCCTGCGGTTGTAGGAATTTTAAATTTACAAAAAATAATTTTAATGTATTAGTTTTTCCATTATATTATATTATTTTGGTTTTTCATTATTTTAGTTTTATTATATTAAATATAAAAATAATGATGTTCAAATTCTTTGTTCGCTATTAAAGTCAAAAAAATTATGATAAACTTAAAAAGTGAGGATTATATGAAACTAAATGATAAACAAATAGAAGCAGTAATGCATAAAGATGGACCTTGCCTTGTACTCGCGGGTGCAGGTTCAGGAAAAACAAGAGTATTAACTGAAAGAGTTGGACAGTTAATTGAAAGTGGTATAAGACCACAGAATATTTTAGCTATAACTTTTACAAATAAAGCAGCGAAGGAAATGAGAAGTAGAATTGAAATGAAACTTGGTGGGATTGCTAGTTCCATTTTTATTGGAACATTTCATTCTTTTGGTGTAAAAATTTTAAGAGAACACGGAAGTGCTCTAGGATATAGTAATAATATTACAATAATGGATAGAAATGATTCGACTTCAGTAATTAAAAAAATTATAAAGGAAAATGGTTTTGAAGATTCAGTTGATGTAAGACATGTGCTTAGTCAAATTAGTTTTGCAAAGAATGAAGGACTTGATCCGGAAGAATATTCTAAGTATATGAAAGGTGATGTTAATGAAATCATTGCCGTAATATATAAAAAATATCTGGATGTCTTAAAAAGAAATAATTCTGTGGATTTTGATGATTTATTAATACTTCCCTTAAAAATATTTAAGGAAAATAAAGAGATACTTGAAAAGTATCAGGAACACTTTAATTATCTTTTAATAGATGAGTATCAGGATACAAATACTATCCAGTATGATTTGTGTAATTTGATTGCTAAAAAATATAAAAATATTTTTGTTGTTGGAGATATTGATCAGAGTATATATGCATTTAGAAATGCAAATTATGAAAATGTTATTAACTTTGAAAAACATTATAAAGATGCTAAAGTTATTTTACTTGAACAGAATTATAGAAGTACTAAAACAATTTTAAATGCTGCGAATGAAGTAATTAAAAATAACACTCAAAGAAAAGAGAAGAATCTCTGGACTGATGGAGAAGAAGGTAAAAAAATACAGTATGTAAGATGTAATGATGAAAAGGAAGAAGCAAATTATATAGTTTCTAGAATTAAAGATTACAACAGTAGTTATGTTCCTTTAGATGAAATTGCCGTTTTATATAGAACAAACGCACAAAGTCGTGCAATAGAAGAAGCTCTTTTAAAAGAAAATATTCCTTATAAAATAGTGGGAAGCTATTATTTCTACAATAGAAAAGAGATAAAAGACTTAATAAGTTATTTATATTTAATATATAATCCTAAAGATGATGTATCACTTGAAAGAGTTATTAACACCCCAAAAAGAGGAATTGGTCCAAAAGTGCTTGAGAAATTGAACTATGCTTCAAGAGAAAGAAATATTTCGCTTTTTGAAGCAATAGAAGAAGGAAAAGAACTAGTATTTAAAAACATGATTTTATCTTTGATAGAAGATTCAAAAAACATGTCTTTAACTGAACTTATTGACAGTGTTTTAGAAAAATCCGGAATGAGAAGAGAACTTGAAACAGGTATTCTTGAAGATGAAATACGACTTGAAAACTTAGAGGAATTTAAAAGTATTAGTACTAATTTTGAAGCAAATGGGATATATGATTTAGGTGAATTTTTAGAAAACATTGCTCTAGTAAGTGATGTGGGTCAGTACAAAGAAGTTGAAAATGGTGTTAATGTTATGACACTGCATTCTGCAAAAGGACTTGAATTTGATATTGTATTTATTCCAGGTATGGAAGAAGGAATTTTTCCTCATTTTAGATCATTTGAAAGTGGTGAAGAACTTGAAGAAGAAAGACGTCTTTGCTATGTAGGAATAACAAGATCTAAAAAAGAATTGTATTTATTAAATACTAATTCAAGAATGCTTTTCGGTAAGATAAATAGAAATATACCAAGTAGATTTATTGATGAAATAAGTCCTGATTTAATAGAATCTAATTTAAAAGAAGTTAGAAAAGTAAACTTTATAGATAGCCAGTATGAAGAAGGATTAAATGAAGATTTAAAAACTGGTGACAATGTAATTCATGATAAATTTGGTGAAGGTGTTGTAGTAAATATAGATGGTTCAATCGCAACTATAGCTTTTAGACATGGAGTTGGCATAAAAAGTTTAGCATCAAATCATAAATCTCTTAAAAAAATATGTAAATA